>SLNO01000088.1 GCA_007132975.1 Balneolales bacterium | reverse complement strand
TGGAAAGTATAAAAGAAGCAAAGGCTATCCTTAAAGGAGAACGAAAGCCTTCCAGGGTTACTCTTATTGAGGAACCCAATGTTGTGGAGATACGCAAAAAACACAAATTGAATCAGGAAGAGTTTGCAGCCCTGCTCGGCATTAGTGTTGGTACCTTGAGAAACTGGGAGCAAGGACGCCGTAAGCCTCATGGACCAGCGAAAGTTTTGCTTAAAATTGCAGAGAAGAAGCCAAAGGCGATACTTGAATCTTTATCATGATTCCAGGTCGCAAATAACAAGCTTTTCCTGCGGTCGTTGAAGTTCCGGAGCATCTCAAAGCAATAGTTGAAGAACAGGAACCTGGAATGGGCAAAGAGTTTGTGCGATGTATTGATGCCAAAATTGAGATTATAAACCGTCATCCTCTTCATAACCCGGTCGTTCAAAATGAAAATTTCACGACGCAATTTCTTGTCGGGCGGAACCGGACTGGCAGCCGGGGTATTTGCTCCCGGCCTATCCGGACTGCTCGGAAAAACCGATGAATCCGCTTCCCGGCCACCAACGCCGCCAAACCTGGATCCCGATGCAACAATCCTTCTCAAGGGCGGAACCATCCTCTCCATGGATGATGATGTCGGTGATTTTGAGTCGGCGGACATCCTGATCCAGGGTTCGAAAATCGCAGAAATCGGGCCGGACCTTGCCCATGACGGAACCACGATCGATGCGTCAGATATGATTGTGATGCCGGGTTTTGTGGATACCCACCGTCACATGTGGCAGGGCGCCATCCGCAACATACTGCCCGACGGAACGCTCGGCGATTACATGGAGCATATCACCGGCAATGCCCGGTCCGTATTCCGGCCCCAGGACGCATATATCGGCGATCTGGTATCAGCGCTGGGCGCGATCGACGCCGGTGTGACTACCGTTCTGGACTGGTCGCACATCGGCAACAGCCCGGAACATACCGACGCGGCCATCGAGGGGCTGAAAGCGTCCGGCATCCGGGGCGTCTATGCCTATGGCGTCGGCACCCCGGGCGAACGGAACCGGTTCCCGGATGACATCCGGCGTATCCGCAATGGGTTCTTCCATTCGGAAGACGCCATGCTCACCCTGGCCCTGGCGGCCGGGATCAACGCCGGTCAATGGAAACTGGCGCGTGATGTTGGCGTTCGGATCACTGTCCATGTCAACGGCACCGGCGATCTGCTGCCCCTGGCCGATGAACTGGGCCCGGACGTCACCTGCATCCATTGCGCCAACCTGCTGGATGACGAGTGGCAGTTGCTGGCGGATTCCGGGACGAGCGTCTCCATAGCCGCCCCCATCGAAATGCAGATGGGCCACGGCACCCCTCCCATCCTCAAAGCGCAATCATTTGGCATCAAACCAAGTATCAGTGTCGATGTCGAAACCCAGATGCCGGGCGATTTTTTCACGCAGATGCGCTCTTTCTTTTCCCTGCAGCGCCTGCAAGTGCAGCAGCAGGGCGACCCGGAGCGCGACAGACCCCGGGTGCCGATGATGTCGGTTCGGGATGTGGTGGAACTGGCGACCATGCAAGGCGCGCGCGACAACGGCCTCGACAAGGTGACCGGCAGCCTCACTCCGGGGAAGAAAGCCGATATCATCCTCTTGAGAAAAAACAGGATCAATGTCACTCCGGTGAACAACCCTTACGGAGCTGTCGTCCTGGGCATGGATACCGGGAATGTCGACACGGTGTTCATCAACGGCGTCATCAAAAAATGGAAAGGAACACTGGTGGATGTGGATTTCGACCGGATACGAAGCGAGGTGGTTGCTTCCCGTGACCATATCGTCTCCAACGCCGGATGGCCAAAGCAAAGCGACGGATCGTTCATCCCATCGGCCGGCAACTAAGCTCCTTTTTCAGTTTCAATAAATCTGGCTTCATTTTTACCCGGCCACGCTATGCAATCACCGGTTTGCAGGCACAGTCAAGGCATGGTCTCAGCTAAATATGGCTATTTATATGGCACATATGCGGGACCTGGCCATCCTGATCCGAAGTTCCCCCGGGGCTGCCGGCAAGCAAATGGGGGTGGAAATAGCATACGAATCAGGGATTTTATTACATTACTTTCAGGATTCGTTCTCCGTTCTTTCCAATAAATCCCTGTGCTATGATTATTCGCCCGATCTGCCACTCACTTTATTCCGGTACACTTGTCTCTATTGCTGTCTGGGCTGTTCTTTTGCTCTCTTCTGCGGCACACGCCCAATCCCGTCAAGTCTATCTCCTGTATGACAAATCCACCCCCCAGGCGGCCTATGCTTCTGAACGGCTGGAAGCGGCGCTCACGGAATCGGGGTACACCGTCACCGGCGACCGGTCCGGTTACGACTATCTGCTGAACATCGGGGTGAACAGGGTCCGGCTGGATCCCGAAGCGTATGCCGTCATCCCGGAGGATCATATCATCACCATTTACGGGGGCGACGGAACGGGCCTTATTTACGGCAGTCTGGCGGTTGCCGACGCGCTGCTGGACGGCACGGCGCTCGGCGACATCGGCGCCATGGAGGAGAAGCCCCACTTCCCGTTCCGCGCGATCAAGCACAACCTGCCCTGGGATACCTACCGTCCGAGCTACGCACTCGATCAGCACTTCGAAACCGCCCGCAAACTGGAGTACTGGGAGGCGTTTCTTGACATGATGGCGGACAATCGCCTCAACGTGCTCACGCTCTGGATGATGCACCCGTTCACGTACATGATCATGCCCGAAAACTTTCCTGAGGCGAGCCAGTTCACCGAAGAAGAGCTTGCCGAATGGCAGGAGCTGTTCCATGGCATTTTCCGGATGGCCGATGAGCGCGGCATCGATACGTACATCATCAACTGGAGTATTTTTGTCAGTGAGGAATTCTCAAAAGCGCACAATGTGGCGCACGACAATTTTTATCCGTACTACTATGTGACCGGCGATACCTCCGAAATCGTTCGCCGCTACACGAGGGAAAGTGTCACGCAGGTCCTCAATGAGTATCCCAAACTCGACGGGTTCGGCATTTCACACGGCGAAGGCATGGCCGGCATGACGCCCCGCCAGCGACAGGACTGGATGAACGAAACCATGATCGAGGGCATGCTGCTGGCAGACCGGCCGGTGAAACTGATCCACCGGGTCCCGTTCTCAGCGGATACACTTTCGGATGGTTCCACCAATCCGTACGTCGAGCGGCTCACTCGGGAGGCTATGGAAGAGCTGCAAGATCAGTTCGAGGGGCCTATCTGGGTGGAGATGAAATTCAACTGGTCCCACGCGCATTCCACCCCGCACCTGGTCAAAGTGCACGGCGGCGAGCTTGGCGATACCTACTTTGTGCCGGAGCCTGAGAACTACAAGGTCACCTGGATGGCCCGCAATGAGGACTTTTTCGCGCTGCGATGGGGGGTGCCCGGTTTCATTCGCGATCACATCGCCACCAATGACGCATCCTATGTCGGCGGGTATTTCATCGGGTCGGACACATACATCCCTGCCCTCGACTATTTCACAAAAATCGATGATCCGGTGGATTGGGATTACGCGTTCCAGCGCCAGTGGCTGTTCTACAAGTTGTGGGGCAGGTTGCTCTACAGCCCTGAAACTTCTGACGAGGTATTCCGAAACGCGTTTGTGCGGCGATACGGCGATAATGCCGGTGTGCTGCTCGACGCTTATGCGAAATCCTCCGCCACCGCGCTCAGGCTGGCTTCGGCCTGGGATTTGCGATGGGACTTCACACTTTACAGCGAGGGGTTCCTTTCACTCTACGAAATAGAGGATGATTACGAGTCGTCCACCATGCAATACATTTCGGTGGACCGGCTGATCGATCGGCCTCCGCTGGATCCGGATTACGTCTCCGTCGCCGATTATGTCGCGGCCAGGGCGGCGGGTGAATTATTCGACGAAAACGCAGTTACTCCGCCCGTCCTCATCCGGAAACTTGAGGAGGACAACCACAGGGCGCTTGAGATGGTGGCGGATATCGACACCGAAGGAAACGCTTCGCTATTGTACGAGGTCTCCGATGTCAAAACCTGGGCGAATCTCGGGCTTCACTTTGCCGAAAAGCTGAAAGGCGCGATCGCCCTGGAGACATTCCGGGCCCATGGCGATGAAGCGCAGCGGCAAAAAGCGGTGGAACATATGGAAAAAGCGCTCGGTTACTGGGACACTGTCGTTGCGATCACTCGCCCGCTGTACAAGGACATGCCCCTGGTCCACAACATGGGCGGAAGTTTTGTGCGCGATGATTCGCGGCTGTTCCACTGGGAGCATATACGGGCGGAAGTGGCGGAAGATGTGGAAATTGCCAGAAATGCGCGGCCGCGGCACTGATGTGCCATTCCTTCTACCGGTCGGCGATGATCTCCAGCTGCTCCTGAATGCGATCTTCCGGCCACCACTCACCGCGGACCATGACGCCTGCCCGCTCACGAACTGCGGCGATATCGGCAAGCGGGTTGGCTTCGAGCAGGATCAGGTCCGCCCGGCGCCCCTCTTCCACGGTACCAAACGCATCGGGAGTCTCCAGATACACGGCGGGATTCCGGGTGCCGGTCACAAGCACGTCGAACGGGGTCAGGCCTGCTGCAACCATCATCTCCATCTCGTGGTGGATGGAGAAGCCCGGCACGTTGAAAAACTGTGGAGCATCGGATCCCAGCGCTATAGGTGCGTTATGCTCATGCATCGCTTTGAGCAGATCACGCCGCACCTCCACAAGTCGCTGCGCCGCCTCAGGCTGAAAATCGTCACGGGCCTGATAGTTGTGCTTGGATTCCACCCAGTGCTTCAGCACGCCCCGGGGCATGTAGCACATTTCCGGACGGCGGATCATCTCTTCTGGTGCTTCCGGCGAGGCCAGATGTTCCACGAGGCTGAGTGTAGGCACATTCCAGGTTCCCGCCTCGATAGTCAGCTCGATCGCCTCACGCATCCTTCCCTCATCAATCAGATCTACAACACCGCTTCCGAAAAAGCCGGGACTGCGGTCAGCGGCATCCGGATGCCCTTCCGCCATAAACTCGACGTAGCGATCCAGGTGATCAATCGATGCCTGGCGCACTTCCAGCGCTCTTCGCAACCCAATCTCCTCGGGAATATGACCTGCAAACGGGATGCCGACCTCATGCGCTTCATCCGCCAGCGCCTCGTACGCATCCCCCCGGAGATTTCCGATTTTGATCAGGTCGAAACCTGCCTCATAAAACTCATGGACGGCTTCGCGGGCCTCTTCGGGACCCGGGACATTCCCGGGGCTGGTCCAGTTTGTGGCCGCAATGACATAAGGCCCGGGGATTTCGCCGTTGTTGATCCGCTCGACAAGCTCAAGATGGTAGGCGTGTCCCGCCATATTCCGCACGGTTGTCACACCGTTGGAGATATAGAGGAAGAGCATGTCTTTGGCATACTGCGGGTCATCGGGACCGGGGATGTGTCCGTGCATTTCGGCCAGACCGGGCATCAGGTAGCGGCCGGCGCCGTCGATGATATGCGCGCCATCGGGAATCTCGACGCGGTCGGTTGGACCCACGGCGAAAATCCGATCGTTGCGCACAACCACTGTGTGATTTTCAAGGACCACTTCCGTGTGCATCGGAAGTACCGTCACATCCGTGAAGGCATAGAGTCCGGGAATGGTGACCTCTTCCTGATCGCACGCTGTTAAACCTACCGCCAAAAAAATGATAATCATAGTTGCGGAAAACCCTCGTCGGTTTCCATACAGCTTGAAAGTGTTCATCATATCCTCCGTTTCATCTGATTAAAACTTGGGATTTATAAGGTCAGATAGAATATTCATGACGATTTTAATCATGCTCATGTGTGACCGGGCCACGGTCATGAATATAGCGCTTCGCGACCTTCGGTTCATGTGTTTAAAATTTTTGATTCATTAGGACACATAGAATGTCCATGACGTTTTTAATCATACTCCTGTGTAACCGGGTGACGGTCATGGACATTTCATTATGCTGGATTTTCGAGATCCATGACAAAAAAAATGCTGCAAGTAATTGTTTTTCTGGTGACATACTTACTTCAATAACATTCTAACCTTTCAACATTCCGCCTGTATAAACCATCCATTTGGGGGCCTTGATGAGCCATTCAGACACGAAAAATGACCCTTGTCAAATAAGGAAAATTTTCCTGATGGTAATTAGCGTCACAGCTCCACATCCCCGGTCAGCTTGATATCGCGCGAGGAGCTGCCCACCTGGATCTGGTAGGTCCCGGGTTCCTTCACCCACCTGAGCTCATCCTCGTGGAACCAAGAGAACGCGCGCTCATCCAGTTCGATATCGACCGTGGCCGTGGCGCCGGCCTCAAGGTGCACTTTATCGAATCCTTTGAGCTCACGGATTGGCCTCTCCACCGACGGATTCTTATGATGCACATACACCTGCACCACCTCGGCGCCTTCGCGCCCGCCGGTATTGGTGACGGTGGCGCGCACCCGCACTACGCCATCCCTGACATCAAGTTTCAGGTCCGAAAACTCGAACGTGG
>SLNO01000019.1 GCA_007132975.1 Balneolales bacterium | reverse complement strand
TTGTAGCGCAGCAGGCCGGCGATGATCTTCTGCGGGTCGAGCGGGTCGTTCTGGTCGGTGGCCGATTGCGCGGGGCCGGTGCCGGCGGGAGCGCCGGGTCCGTAGCCGCGCCCGGCGTAACCGGGGAGCGTGCCATTGCGGAACGGGTTTTTGGACGGATCGTTGCCGTCGCGGGAAGGTTTGTCAGAGGCCATGTGCGGGAAGTGGACGTGGAATAGATAAAGTTATCAAAATACGGAAAACCGGGAAATGATGCCCCGGGAAATGCGTGATACGTGCTGCCTGCGTCATTTGCCGGCCTGATGGCTGCCCTGCGGTGCGCCGGTCCTCAGGATGTACAGCGAGGCCGACAGGCGCTCGGTGAGGTAGGCCGCAGGGTTTTTGCGGTTGCGGACGATCTTGGGCAGGTTGGTCAGCGTGCCGGCGAAGGCCTTGGGCACGGATATCCAGCCGTTGAGCCGGGCGTCGACCGCCCCGTACATGCGCACGCGAATGGTGTCGTAGTTCGGGATGCCGTCGATGGAGCTGTGGTGCGGGTGCTGCACGATGTATTCGGGGAAGTAGGTGACGTTGAGGCCGGCCTGCAGGCAATCATGCACGAAAATGCGCTCGTTGGACGAGCTGTGCAGGAAGCCGTCGCGCCCGCCGAACCGTTCGTCGAAGCGCACACCGGCCGCGCGCACGCGGTCCACGCGGAACGCGATCTGCGGGGTGCCCACCACCGGCGCCCTGGTTAGCGTGATGCGCTCGGCGGGGTAATCGCGGTACTCGGGCTCTCCGGGCAGGGTGCGGATCTTGAAGATGGCCACATCCACCCCGGGATTTTCGTCGAACGTGCGGCGCAGTGTCTGCATGTCGTGCGGGGTGTAGCGCACATCGTCGTCGGAGAACAGGGCGATGTCGGCGTCGGCCATGCCCAGGGCGTGGTTGCGCGAGCGGGTGACGCCCTTGCCGGGCTGGCGTTCCACGGACACATCCTCCCGGAGCAGACCGGACGGCAGTTCGGGCGGCTGGACGCCGGTATACTGGTGCGAAATGCGCCAGGTGATGCCGGGGACCGGGTCCAGAAGCACCTCGGGCACGCGCTGGATGCCTTCGTCGATGGTGGATATGAGGATATTGACGGTCATGGAGCGGGCGTCGGGTTGACGGCGGGCGCTGCCGGGTCGCCGGCAAGTCGCTGGCTGCCGGATCGGCTGATGCAAGTGCCGGCGTGCAGCGGGCCGTACAGGACGTTATGCCGGACGCTGATTTTCAACGGTACAACCTGTTTTTGAGCGTGGCCAGTTTTTTGACAAGGCCCGAGATGGCGCTCATGAACGGCAATTTCGCCAGTTTGTAGCGCAGTTTCTGGGTGGCCGACGGGTTGAACAGCGGGTATTCGGGCTCGAAACCCGGATCCAGCAGCAGGTACATCAGCAGCGCCTTGTTGTAGGCTTTCCGCACCTCCGGGTAGACCGGGTAGCCGAATTGCTTGCAGTAGTAGACCCGCATCTCCCACATCGCCAGCCGGAAACGCAGGCGGCGCACCTTGTCGATGGCGTTGCTCATGGAGTTGCGGCGCACGCGGTAGACGGCGAGCACCTCGTCCATATACTTGAATTTCGTGTGCCGGGAGAGTTCCAGCCACATGGGGGTGTCGCCCATGGGGAACGAGCGGCGGTTGGCGTCCAGTTTCCTGATCAGTTCGGTGCGGTAGAGCACGGTGGCGGTGCGGATCTTGTAGTCGAACCCGAGGATGCGCCGGAACAGGTCTTCCTTGTCGGACGGCTCCTCGCAGTTGGTCTTGACGTTGTTGCAGTTGTAGGCCCACCGGCCGGTCTCCTGGAAGTATTTGTTGCAGTCGCCGTGCACCAGGCCGTAATCCGGGTTGTTTTCGAGGAAATCGACCTGTTTCTGCAGCTTGAGCGGGTCGGTCCAGAAGTCGTCGCCCTCGCAGATGGCCAGGAACGTGCCGCGGACCAGCGGCTTGAGGATCTTCGATGGCAGGTTGCCCTGCGAATACTGGTTTTCGGACTGGTAGATGGCCTCGATGAGCCGCGGGTGGTTGTCCTGGTACCCGCGGATGATCTCGGCGGTGCGGTCGGGCGAGGCGTCGTCGTGGATCAGGATCTGCACCGGGAAGGTGGTGCGCTGCATCAGGAAGGCCTCGATGGCCTGGCCGATGAACTCCTCCTGCTTGAAGGTGATGCACCCGATGGTCACCACCGGCGGGGTGCCGGGCGGCCAGAACTGCTCGCCGACAGGCACCGGTTCCGGCAGCCGGTTCGGCGTCGGCTGCTTTATTTCAGCCTGAATTGTGGTTTTTTCCTCGGTCATTAGCTTCTGATCAGCGATTTTCTTTTGCCATGCGCTGCTTGTCCACTTCGTACTGCGCCATGAACCGGTCGCGCAGCAGCGAGTAGAGCACCATGTTCTGGTATTTTCCGCCCTTGTAGACGGCGTTCAGGAGCAGCCCCTCCTGCACCAGCCCGAATTTCTCGAGCATGCGCCGCGACGAGCGGTTGTGCTCCAGCACCCGGGCCGACAGCCGCTCCAGGTTCAGCTCCGTAAAGCAGTATTCGAACAGCAGGTAGCCCGCCTCTATCACGTAGCCGATGCCGCGGTGGCGGTCGGTGCCGATCATGATGCCGAAGCTGGCGTTGCGGTTCACCAGGTCGATGTCCATCACCTGGATCATCCCGATGATCTCCTCGCTGCGCTTGAGCACCATCACGAACCGCAGGTGCTTGAGGTTTTCATGGTCGCGGATGGCCTGATCCACCCACCGTTTCTCGGTGTCCATGGAGACGAAACGCGTGGTGGAGGTCACGCCGGTGCGGTAGGTCTCGTCGTTGCGCCACCGGTAGGTCACTTCGGCGTCGCCCGGCTCCAGCGCCCGCAGGTAGATGCTGAACACCTCCTTGTTGAAGCCCCTGGAAAGGTCGGTCAGGTTCTTGTCGGATATGCCCGTGCTCATGGCTGCTCCTTTTCCGTTTCGGGTAGGTGTTTTTCCAGGAACTCCTCGCGGAGCATGGAGTAGATGATCAGGTCGCGGTAGGCCCCCTCCTTGTAGATCCGCCGCCGCATCACTCCCTCCTTCAGATAGCCGAAGCGCTCGATGGAGCGGATGGATGCGGTATTGGTCTCGAGGATGCGCGTGGAGATGCACTGCAGCCCGAGCTCCAGGAATGCGTACCGCAGCAGCAGGTGGCGCGCCTCGGTGACATAGCCCTTGCCGCGGTGGCGCGCCTCGCCGATGAGGCTGCCGGATGTGGCGTGGCCGTTGATCCAGTCGATGTCGCTCAGGTGCACGATGCCGATCAGATCGCCGGTTTCGCGCAGCACAATGCCGAAACGGATCTCGCGCAGCTCCTCATGGTCGCGCACCGCCTGCTCCATCCACCGTTTCTCGGTCTCCGACGAGACGAACCGCTTCATCGAATCCACCCCGCTCAGATACCCCTCGTCGTTGCGCCATTTGTAGGTCACCATGGCGTCCTCCGGCTCCAGGGGCCGCACGTAGATGCGGAATTCCTGCGGGTCCGGCTTCCGGGTGGATGTGTGCTCAGTGCTCATGGATTTTCGGTCTCCGTTTTGTGCCGTTTTGTGGATGCGGTTGGATGGCCGCCGTCTGCTGCGCTTCGTGCCTCAGCTGTGTTGCCGGTCTGGCCTGCGTTGCCGGCCTGGCCGGTGCTGCCATCTTGACCTGCGCTGCCGGCCTGCTCCGTCGTGCCACGTGCCGAGCCGTTGTGACTTGCGTCGGCCGCATCCTCCAGAAGTACTTCATAATATTCGTGGGCCCGGCTGCCGATCCGTTTCATCTGCTCCTGCGACCCGAACCTGAGCAGCAGCGCTCCGGCGGCGGTCGAGGAGTTGGCGCCGGACAGGATCTCCTCGTCGGGTTTTTTGTAGTTGATCTGCTCCAGGATCAGCGGTTCGAGCTCCGGGGAGAGCCGGATGCCGCGGAACCGTCCGGGCCGGCGCGCGTAGAGCACCAGGCTGGCGTAGAATGCGTCGGGACGGCGGGACGGGACGGGTTTAGTCGGCTCGTTGGACTCGACAGACTCGGTTGACTCATAAGGTTCAAATGGCTCACCCAGGCTGATATCCACCGCGTGGCGCACAAAATCGAACCCGGTGGCGTGGCCGATGATGTCCGGGGTGAAGTTGCCGCCGTTGCGCGGCCCCACTTCTATGATGTAGCACTTGCCGTCGGCGTCCGACAGCCGCGCTTCGATGTTGATCCCCCCCTGCCGGAAGCCGCTGAGCCGGATGAGGCGGTCCACCTCCTGCTCAATGGTTCGGATCACCTCGGCGGAATAGCCCGACGGGTAGATCGTGGAGCAGTTGAGCTTGCCGATGGTGAGATGGTCGCCCAGGCAGGTGAAGACCAGCCGGCCGTCGTACACGAAACCGTCGCCGTGGAACTGGTGTCCGTCGATGCACTCCTCCACGATCACGCGCTTGCAGCGGCTGTGGCGCATGGCTTCGTCGAAAAGTGCGGGCAGGTCGGCGGGATCGTCGACCCGGGCCACGCCCTTGCTGCCGGAGGAGTCGACGGGCTTGACCATCAACGGGAAACCGGGGAGTCCGGGGGATGCAGTCTGTTCGCTGGATGCGGATTGCTTGTTGGATTCAGATTTCTTGATGGTTGCGAGCTGATCGCTGGACTCAGCTGACGGGGCTTGCTGTTGGCTGGATGCGGCAGTCGGTGCGGCATCGAGTTGGTAAGCGGCGCGCAGCTCGTCCGCGCTGGTGAAGGAGCGGAACGTCGGACAGGCGAAGCCGTTATCCCACAGAAATTTCCGGAACAGGTCTTTTTCGGAGAGGATGCGCACCGAAGCGTAGGGGCTGCCGGGCAGGCCCATCTGTTCGGCGACCCAGGCGGCGGTGGGTGCGGCGGGATCGGAGGCGAAACAAAGGATGCCGTCGATCTGCCGGTCGCGGGCCAGCTGCAGGACGGCGTCCCGGTCGGTGGTGCTCACATTATGGTACTCGTCGGCCAGCGCATGCCCGGGGTTGTCGGGCAGGTAGTCGCAAGTGATCACATGGTGTCCGCGCGATTTGGCATAGCGGATCACCGGGATGTGAAAGTGCGTGCCGGCGAGTATCAGGATTTTCTTCATTCCGGGGTCAGGCGCGGGCCTGGTTCGGGCTGTTTTCGAGCGTTTTTGTGACAATTTCCGCCACTTTGTGCTGCACTTCGGGTTCCAGGTCGTGGTAGACCGGCAGGCAGAGGATGCGCGAGGCGATGTCGACGGCCGTCGGCAGGTCGGCGGGCGCGTTTCCGGGGGCCGCGGTGTAGTCGAGCGTGCAGAGCGCCGGATAGAAATAGCGGCGCGGCCAGATCTCCTCGGCTTCCAGGGCGGCCTTGACGGCCAGGCACGCGGGTTCGTCGGGCAGGATGACCGGATAGTAGGCGTGGTTGTATTCGGCGCCGGGACGGATCTGCTGGCGCCGGATGCCGGGGTGCTGCAGCCGTTCGTCGTACAGGGCGGCCTGCCGTTTGCGCGAGGCAAGCACCTCATCCACATATTTGATATTGCAGAGCCCCATGGCGGCGTGCAGTTCGGAGTTTTTGCCGTTGATGCCGAGGCCGTCGAATTCTTCGTAGCCCTTGTGGCCGAAGTTCCGCATGTAGCGGATGCGCTGTTCCTGGTCGGGGGTGCGGGCGATGATGGCGCCGCCTTCGACGGTCTGGAAGAGTTTGGTGGCGTGGAAGCTGGTGATGCTGAGGTCGCCGTGGCCGAAGATGCTGCGGCCCTGCCAGCGGGTGCCGAAGGCGTGGGCGGCGTCGTAGATGACGCGCAGGTTGTGCCGGGCGGCGATGGCCGCGATGGCGTCGGTGTCGCACGGGTTGCCGAAGCAGTGGGTGGCCAGAATGGCGCTGGTCTGCGGGGTGATGGCGGCTTCGATGCGGGCGGGATCGATGTTGAGCGAGTCGGGGTCGATATCCACAAAAACCGGGCGGCAGCCCTGCCAGACGATGCTGCTGGTGGTGGCCACGTAGGAAAACGGCGTAGTGATGATCTCCCCGTGCAGGTCGAGCACACGGATGGCGATCTGCAGGGCGATGGTACCGTTGGAGACGTAGAGCAGGTGATTGAGGCCGAGGCGGCGGCGCAGCTGCTGTTCGAGCTGCTGCACGAGCGGACCGTTGTTGGTGAGCATGCGGCGGTCCCAGATGCCGTCGATCTGCTTTTCGAACTCCCCGCGCGGGGGCATGAACGGTTTGGTGACCGGGATCATGCGCTTGGGTCCCTCCTTTCTGCCGGGTTCCATGTGTTGCCGGGGTTCGGACCGCATCCACCAGAATGCCAGGCCTGAACGGGGTTCGGGCCGCATCCATCCGGATCATCTGCCGGGGTCGCCGGGTCACTTGCCACATACAACCGGATTGTATCTGTCTCAGTCAGGCGGCGCATCCAGGCGATTTGTGATGTAGTCCTTCATTGTTTGATATACATGCAGCAGTTGCGGGATACTTTCGAAGACATTATTCAGTCCGGCCGCTTTTTCCTCGTTTTGAGAGGGGTATTCATGGGCCAGGCTGTTGCGGATTTCCCGAAAACGCATCCATTCATTGCTGTCATCGATGAGTTCCAGCTTTTCGAGCCGGTTGAGCACATCCAGGAACGGGCGGCTCTGATAGTCTTCGCCAAGCAGTTCGAGCAGCTGTCCGAACAATTTGGCGCCCATGGCATCCTGGAGCTTCCCGAAGCGGAAGACCATCTGGTCCAGTACGGCGATCTCCTTGTCGTTCAGGGTCAGCAGTCTCTTCACGGTCAGCGGGAAGATGGGTTCGAGTTCGCGTGTGGCAAATTCAAGGCGTTCGCGATGGATATCGCAGACTTCCAGTGTCTGTTTCAGATGCGAAGCGATGTTCATTGCAACGGGATCCCGGTTCTTTTGGCGTGGACTATAACGGGTTCATCCTGCAGCTCGGCCTTGTTATACAGCACATCTATTTTTCGGTCGCCGATCGCTTTTTTCACCTCCACCAGGAAGGTGATTTTGTTGTCGAAGGTCATGCGTTCGGCGCTCGGGGAGTCAATGAGCAGGTCGATGTCGCCTCCGCGTGCGGAGTCGTCGGTGCGCGACCCGAACAGGAATACCCGGACATCCTCACCGTAGATGCGGGAGGCGGTGCTGCGGATCCGGTCGATTTCATTTTGGGTCAGGCGCATGGGTGCGGTGTGGTCATGTCTTCAGACCTGTCTGTTGATTCTGGCTGCAATGGCGAACTGCATGAAGTACGTTTCGATAGACGGATCGTCTTTTATATAAAGTGCGTCAAGAAAGCATTCTTTGGCGCGAAGGACCTCTTTGGCACGGTGCGGGTGGGTTGCAATCAACCCGGATACGGTTGCATCGAACAGGTCCAGAGCGCGGATCAGCGCCGGTTCAAAATCCTTCCCCCTGCGTTTCATTTTCAGCGTGCGGCCCACTTCGCTGCCAATGTTGCCCAACTGGTCAAAAAGTGAGCGTTTGGCCCACTCTGTGCGGTCTATGGTATAACCGGGATCCTGCACTTTATCCGCTTTTTTATCCATCGACAACTTTTCCAGTTACGATCCTGATGATCTCTTTCCTCACGGCATCATCCTCCACATCGCGGGACCGGTTCCCCTGCCTCGGTCGGATGTTGATCATGGAGTCGAACTCAATGAAATCATCCGTTCCATAATCTTCCGGGTATAAGTTGATGCCCCACAAATCGCTCTGTGACGATCCATTCTTCAGAAGATATTGTTCCTGATCGGCATGAAGCTCCGCATCAACAACCAGTATTTCTTTTTTGATATCAACGACTGCTTTGACCAGGGTGCCGTACATTCTGGAGGCTATCTCCTGCAGCTCGGAAACCATTATTTTATCTACTGTTTGCATTTACTTCGAAGCAATAGCAAAGGTCATTATCATCCATGCCATGCGGGAAGATATGCTACGGATCCGGTCGATTTCATTTTGGGTCAGGCGCATGAGTGCGGGTCACTTGCGTTCATAGATAACGACGCCATGCGTATCGATATGCTTTTTGAGATCGGCGCTTGTCAGGGTCTGGTAGTCCAGCACATCCACAAAATACGGTATGAGTGTCTGCTGGTTCAGGTGGTCGTGGAACCGCAGCCGGGTGGCATGCGTGATATCCGGGCCGATGATGGCCAGGTCGATGTCGGATCCGCGGTGGGCGGTGCCCAGGGCTCTTGAGCCGTGCAGCACCACTTTTAGGATTTCCGGAAATTCGGCGGCCGCACGGCAGATGGCGCTGCGGTGCTGTTCCTCGAGTTGGATGCGGGGTGTGCTTTTGGTCCGGGCGGTTTGCATGATTGGCAGGCAGGTTTGGCCTGTTACTGGTTATCCACCTTGTTGTTGACTTGCCTCATCAAAAAAAACGGCCAATTTCTTCAGTAACGGATGGTAGTTCTCGCGGATTGTTTTTTCCACGGCCATTGCGGCCTTTTCATCATAGGTGTGGACCATGAGGTTTCGGTCGGTGAGCGCCCGCATCCACGCATCCTCATCCGCCAGGATTCCTGTCTGGATGGCAGACTTTATGGTTTCGCGCGGGAATTTCGGGTCCAGCCCCTGGCTCTCCAGGTAATCCTTTATCCCTTTCCAGGCCAGTTCAAAGCAGATTTCGTATGATTTGATGATGCCGAGGCGTTCGGTTTCCGATGGTTCGGGGATGGCCAGGGCATCTTCAAGCAGCTTCATGGAGCGGCTGAAGTTTTGAACTCTTTGCAGGAAGCGTGTGGTCATACCCCGTTCTCCCACAGGATGAGCGCTTTTTCTCTGGCGAACCGCTCCTGGAAGCCGGCATATTCCTCGGGCGATATGAGCAGGGTGCGGATTTTGCGGCTGATGAGGTCCTCGGCTTTTTTGACCAGAAGGTTGAGGTAGGGTTCGTTGACGTTGCCGACGATGACCAGGTCGATGATGCCGGTGTCCTGTCCGCGCGCGTAGTCGCCGGTGACCAGCGCCAGGTGCACGCTGCCCAGGCGTTCGATGATGTTCTGCACGGTGTGCAGCCCCAGGTATTTGCGGGTGACGCTGGTGAGTTCGGGGAAGAGCGGGTGTTCGGGGTTGGCGCGGTAGAGGCGCCGGCGGCCGTTGGTCTCGGATGTGATGAGGTTGGCGTCGCTCATGCGGTTGAGTTCGGTGCGCACGGCGTTGGTGGATTCGCCGAATTCATCGGCCAGGCCGCGCAGGTAGCCGCTTGTGTGCTCGTTGGTGAAGAATTTGAGCAGCAGCTTGACCCGCGTGCGGGAGGTGATCAGGGTGTCGAGCATGGCTTTTGGCGGGGCGGACGGTTGTGGCTGGTTGTCGCCGGGGGCCGTTTTATGCGGCGCGGGGCCGGGTTGGATGGGGGGATGGGAGTTGGTGCCGATTTGTGCGGCGCGGTTGCGGGTTGTGCTGGATTGCGGCCTGTTTCCACGGCTCCGCCAGGCGAGTCCCATGCTGCATAACGTCTTGAAGTGTGCCCGGGGTTGCGGTTTATCGCGGTTCTTCGCGCCAACTTGCAGCTTGTTTCAACTGACTGCAACTGTTTTCAACTTGCTGCAACTGACTGCAGCTAATTACGGCTGAAAGCAGCTGTTAGCTATTTCTGACAGATCATATGCAACGTTCCGTTTTGCCGACATGCCGCTGCAGGATGATCTGAGGTATTTCCGGGGTGATTTCAAAAGACGGATAGACAGTATGGACCAGGGTTAAGCCGATGGAAACAGTCTGGCTGCAGGTACGCAATAGCTGCTGGAGCCTTATGCCTCCTATTTCAGGGTAAAAATTCCAGGTTCTGTTTTTATTGACGGATACATGTCACAAAAACTACTCATAAACCGCTAAGACGATATACTCATTAATCAATAAATTCAAATCTATGGTGTAAATCCCAAGAATGCAAGCAAAAATATCTGTTAAATCAACGGTTACATTCACCTATGAAAATCAAAGTGCTTTCCTTCCTTGATTGCTATCCGGGGGTATGCGTATTGGCTTCTAAAGGAGTTTCGAAGGGTTTATTGAAGGGTTTCAGGCAGAATTTCAGGCAGGAATGCCGTGCAGATGCGGTGGGATTAGCGGCAGGGTACCGGACAGTAAAACTGCGCAGATATGGAGAGACAGGCAAGGGGATGACACCCGGGATGGCGGCACAACCCCCATCCACAAGAAATGATTGCCTGATACCGGATCAGCGGCTGCGTGCGCGCTTGACGATGATGTTCCAGAGGGCGCGGACAAGGTAGCGGGCGTCGGTGCGCCAGGGGCTGGCGAGGTACTGCTCGAGGTAGCGGGTCTCGGATTGCTGCATGCCGTCGAGGGAGTCGGGCAGGTCGGCGTAGTAGGGCGGGATGAGCCCGGGTTTGACGCGGCGGCGGAGGATGCGCAGCTCGGGGCTGTAGAGGCTCAGTTTGTGGGCGCTGAGCGGACGCACACCCACGAGTTTGAGGTCGCGGCGCAGGTAATTCCAGAGCATGGGGAGTTCGTCGATCCAGTATTTGCGGAGGATGCGACCCCAGGCGGTGACGCGGAAATCGTCGTTGATCTTGTCGCCGCGGTCGAGCCCGTTGCGGCGGAACGCATATTCCTGCAAGTATTCGGCGTACGGGTGCATCGTGCGCAGCTTGTAGATGGTGATCAGCCGGCCGTGGTGGCCTTCGCGGCGCAGACGGACAATGGCGCCGTAGGTGGGGTCGGGGTCGTAATACGGTACGCCGGACTTGCGGGCGGCGTACCAGGTGAGACCGCCGGATTCGTGGTGTTCGACCGGATCGAAACCGCAGGAGGCCAGGCGACCGAGCACTTCGGGCAGCGAAATGGCCCGTTTTTTGCCTTTGGTGATGCGGAAATAGAGCCGTTTTGTGATGCCAAGCTTGGGCAGCATGCGCCGGACGATGAAGTGGGCCAGGTGGAAGGGCCAGCGCACCGCGGCGGGGTACTGGCGGGTCAGGCGGACGCGGAACTGCTCGCTGGTCTCGACGCAGCCGGTGTAGGTGCCGCCGGGCAGCAGGGCGCGGTTGATCGCCTCGAAGTGCTTGTTAAGGTAGCGGACGTTGTTGATCTTGCTGCGGCAGGTGACGCTGCGGAAGGTGTTTTCGCGGAGCTGGTCGGACTGCTCGTTGGAAGCGTGGGTGAGCAGGGCGTGCTCCCTCCCATCCACACGGCTGCCGTTCCTTTTATTCAGCACCTCACCGTTGGAATGCAACCCGTTCGGCCTGTAAGCCGCCCCTGCTGAAACGTCAGGAATCGTATGATATGTTTTGTGCGTGCTGATTGTCTTTTGGTTTAACAGACTGCAATCAATTACATGATAGATCCAGCGGGCGGCCTCCGGGTCCGCGCCGGGAAATGTGCACCTCCGACCTCCCAATCTATCGCTTTTCGGGGAAAGAAACCTGCCCGATGTTTCGGTTTTTCATATGCCATTCCACTATGAATTGATGGATGAAATCGGCGGTGTTGCTTTTTTCGGAGAGCATGTGGCGCCGGCGCTCGCGGTACGTCTCGGGGGACGGATCTGCGGCCAGTTGGGCGGCGCGGTCAAGGAGTTCCTCCGGATGGTCGGGCGTGATCCCGTATCCAAGCCGGTAGCGCTCTTCCAGCTCGCGCAGGTAGCTGAGCCGGCCCACGAAGTCGCTGAAACGCAGGAACGGCGTGCCGAGCACCCCGGCCTCGGCGGACATGGTCTGGCTGTCGCCGATGAACAGTGAGGCATGCGCCAGCAGGTGGTGCATGTGCGCGGGGTTTATCCGGATGCGGTGCGGTTCGAGGGATTCGGGGACCGGGCGCTCGGATGTGATCAGCAGGCGTCCGTGCGGGGTGATGCGTTCGGCCAGTTGCACGGCCAGTTGGTCGCCGATGCCGCGGATGCCACGGTCGTGGTGGGCGGTGAGCGCAGCCAGGCGCAGGATGAAGAAGCGGCTGGCGGGTTCGATGTACCGGGCGGTGATCTCCGGGTCGGGCGTGAAATGGTCCGGGTGGAGGTAGGCGAGCTCGTGGTAGCCGGGGTAGAACACGGTTTTGCGGTTCCATCGGCCGTTGTCGGTGCCTTCGGGACTCAGAATGGCCGACGCCCAGGGGTAGGCCAGCCAGGCGTGCAGGGGGATCAGGGCGGCATCGTCCTCGTTCATGTTCACGGCCGGTATCCCCAGCCATTTGCCGGCGTAGGAGATGTCGGCGGAGGTGCCGATGAGCAGGTCGGGGTGGTGGCGGCGTGCGAAGGCGATCAGACGGCGTCCGCGGCGCAGCAGGTCGCCCGCCATGCCGGTGCGGCCGGGCGATTTGCCCTCCGGGAGGATGTTCTCGTAGGGCAGCCCGGCATCATCCAGCAGACCGGTGAGTACGTCCTTTTTCTTGACCAGGATGTGCACGGTGTGTCCGGCATCCCGCAGCCGGGTGATGGTGTGCCGGAACAGGTGGAAATGGGCGGGGTGGCCGAGATGGAACAGGACGGTCATTTGGTTGTTGGCCGGGACAGCTCGATGGGGTCTGGGTGGCTAAGGTGGAAGAGGACGGTCACGGGTGTGTTGACCGGCCCAACTGGATTTGGGCTTGGTGATCGATTTGAAATAGTGCGGTCACGAATGTCTTTTCTCTTCAAGTACGGCATTGTATTCGGCTGTGATGCGCCGGGCGATGGCTGCGGAGTCGAGTCCCAGCTCCAGTATCCTCCCGCGACCGTTCAGCGCCTGCGGCTTTTCGCGCAGATCGAGGGCGGCCCGGATGTCCTTCGCCAGGTGGGCGGCATCGGGCCATGAGCGGTAATATCCGGGCTCATCCCCGAAAAGCCAGCCGATGTCGCCTACATCGGTTGCAACCACCGGACAGTTGCAGGCCATGGCCTCCTTGACGATGTTGGGGGAGCCTTCCCACCGGGATGTCAGCAGCACCACATCGGCGGCGTTGATCAGCTCCGGCATCGCATCGGGCGGCAGCCCGTGCACCGGGAGCAGTTCCACATCCTCCCGGAACACGAACTCCATGGAGCTTTGCGCCAGTGCGAAATTTTTCTCACGGCGCGCCGGGTCGGCGAAGAAAAGGATGTGCTTTTTCCCTTCCGGGAATCCGTGCTTCTGCTTCAGGGCTTCGCGGCCGCCCATCGGCAGGAACCGCGACAGGTCCACCCCGTTGGGGATCACGGCGGTGCGCCCTTCCCATGTCCTTTCCGCCATCCACCCGGATTTCACAATGGTCCTGTCCCACACAAACCTGCTGAAAAACGCGGACAGGTACCGGGATGCGCCGCCGGCCAGGCTCCGGAACGCCCCGCCGGTAAAAAGATAACGCAGGGGCCCGACTCCCGTAAATTGCCGATGCAGGCCGCCCCCGGCCAGGTCGCTGCCCATGAGCGATACCACCACCGGCAGTTTTCTTGCCGCGAGGGAGGCCACAAAACCGCAGTAGGAAAAATGGGCGTGGATGAGGTCGGGCTGGACATCGCGGATCCGCTCCCTGAGCCTGCCGATATTGCCCATATATCCGAATACCCCTTTGCCTTCGATACCGAAATAGTGGACTTCGACCTCTTCCGAGGCCAGGCTCCTCCCCTGATTGAGCACAACGGGGGTGATATCCCCCTTGTTGGCAGATGCGACAAAAAGGACCTTAATCGCCGGCATGTTCAGGTCTGCTTCCGGTTGTTTTGCTTTCGGCCGTCATTTTTTTTCGATCGTTTCGCTATCGATAGCCCAACACATCCTCAAATATCTGTGAAACCCTTTTTTTCCATGTGTGGGAAGCCATCACATCCTCCCGCGCTCTTTTCCCCAATGCCTCCAGGTCATCCGACCTGAGCGCATGGCCGACCTTGTCGATCAGGTCTTGTTGAGAGTCGGGAGCGGCAATGATTGCGTTTTCGCCGTCGACAAGCACCTCCAGAACGGTGGGATAGCCCTGGGCGACGATTGTCTTGCCGGATGCCATATACTCGAACACCTTGAGCGGTGAGCAGTAGTTGATGGTCCGGACCGCGGACGACCATAATCCAAGCAGGACATCCGAGGTGTACAGATAAGCCGGGACACGGTCGTGAGGTATCTGGCCGGTGAATCTGATATTGTGGATCTTTTGCGATACCGCAGTTTCCGCAAGTTTTCTGCTTTCTGTATCGGGGCCGCCGACGACCAGGAACAGCGTGTCCTCAAACGCCCGGGCAAGGGAGAAGATGACATCGATCCTCCTGTCCTCGTACAGGCGTCCGACATAGGTGACAATGCGGCCATCCTCCGGCAGGTCCAGCATCTTCCTGGTGGTCCCGGTGCCGGGTTTTTCGGCGAACTGCCCCCCGTCAATGGCATCGTGGGCCGTGATGATTTTGGATGCGGGCAACCCCTCGCTGATCCAGTGGCGGGCAAGCGCATCACTTATGCAGACTATTTTCACGAGCTGCTCAGAGGCGGCAATTTTGCGGAGGTACCGTTTCCAGTGCGCATGCAGCAGCGGATATCCGTGGTGGAGGACGGCATCGTGCAGCTCCAGGATCAGCGGTATTCCGGCGGGCGCGGCCTGTCGCAGCAGAAGCGGGTTTCGCAGGTAGATAACATCGGGGCCGCTCTCCCTGACCGCTTTCCTGACGCCCCGGAAATCAAGGTATTTGCCGATTTTTACGCCGAGAAGCAGCGGCTCCCTGATTGCCAGATGGCAGGATGCCGGCCCGGCAAGTTCCGCGCGGACCTGGCCGTCACCGGCGGGCAGGGAAAGCACCACATCCATGCCCTGTTCGCTCATCGCCTTGCACATGGCCCTGACCTGTATCAGGTTGGCTTTGTCGGAGCCGAAGGGCTCGCTGTGCAAGTAAAGAACTTTCAAGTTTTTTAAGCTTTAATTGAATGGGCGGGGGCAGCCTGGGCGCTTGCGACAAGGAAGCCGGCTACAGCTTCCAAGGCCTGATGATCAGTTTCTTGCTGAAATTGAAATCCGGGTGGACGATCGACAGGTACAGGAACCACATGAAGGGCAGCACAACCGCAAAAGTGGAGAGCATTACCCTTGAGTACAGGACGGTATCCAACACCCAAAGCGTAATCAAGCCGACCATCACTATGGCCATATAGCCGGGTTTGCCGTCTGTGATGCCCTTGCGGACCGCCTTCCGGAACAACCTGAAGTAGAAGTAGAATAGGAAGAATGTGCCGAGCAGTCCGATCTGCAGCAAAGTCCACAACAGGCCCGTCCTCCCGCCGTATCCGATATCGTGTCTGTAGGCGATGAGGTCCTCGCTTCGGGTGATCTCATCGTCCGGGAGCTCGACAAAACGGGACAGGATCAGGTCGCCGGCTCCGAAACCGACGAGCAGGTGGATGCGGTTCTCCTCCCTGGTAAGCAGGTTCCAGGTGGCGATGGGCGCTTCCCCCCGGCCGTAATGGGTGGAACCCCGGATGGCCCTGTCGGGAAACAGGTAGTTTTCGGTGTAATTGACCAGGTAGCCTGCGTCAAAGGTGCCGCCAATCCGGTTTTCGGGATTCAGGGTCGGGTTGAGCACGACGGTCAGGTACAGCAGCGCCGAGGCGGTCACCACCCCCAGGGAGAGCTGCCTCACCCGTGTCACCATGCTGGCCCTCTGCTGCGAGAAAAAGACCATGGAGATGATGATCAGCGGCGCAAACGCGAAGACCGCCCTTTTTTCGCCGATCATTGCAAACAGGAAGAAACCAACCACGGCCAGCAGGTATGGCAGTTTGCGTTCTTTCAGGTAAAATGCAAAAAACAGGACAACACCGAACAGGGCAAATGCGGCCGTCAGGCTCCCTCCAAATATGGTCATCGTCCCCATGTACCTTTCTGACTGCCCGACCAGCAGCAGCTTGCCAAACGAAACCGGGATTTGCGACAGGAAAAGCGCCAGGATCAACGCGGTGACAATCTGTATCTCCTTCTCCGTGAACGATGTGTTGAAAAGGAACCACAAAAAGAGCACCGGTATCACATACCGCCTCAGGAACAGCAGGACCTGCAGCAGGTGGATGTCATTGACCAGGCCGGAGACAATGCTTGCAATGACGAACAGGACGATGATGGCCCAGCCCGGACAGTTGATCTTTCCCTTCTTTTTGATCACCGCATACCCGAAGAGCAGCACGATGGACAGTTCCACAATGTTCATGTAGAACGTGACCGTGAACAGTCCCAGCAGTTCCAGCGCCGCCGCAAGGAACAGCAGTACCAGCAGGCCGTAGACGGGAAGCAGGCGCACCGGCAGCCGGTGCAGGTAGTAGAGCCCTACGGGCACCATAAATATGCCTAAAAAGCCGATTTCCCTGACGAGGGCTTCTGATTCCATGCCTGTTTAACGTGCTGATTGCGTCAGGCGCAGACGGTAAAGCTGCCTGACACCCGAGTGTGCTGATTCAAAATAGATGGATTGTCCGTCCGGCGACCATTTCGGGTGCAGATCCACCCTCATCTCTTTCATGTACCTGAGCGGCTGGTGGAAACGGCCCGCGCACAGAACGGTTTTGCGGGGCAGGTTGACCAGATAGAGCGCCGACATCCGCGACAGGCCGGGATAGGTATCCGTGACCAGCCACTCGCCATCCGGCGATATGGAGGGATGTCCGTCAAGCGCCGGCATGAAACCGGTCCATGGCTTCACTTCGTCCGACCGGTCCTTGAACCTGAAGTAGCCCTGCACCCCATTGTAATCGCAAAATGAGAGGATTTCCGCGTCGCCGAGCCAGCAGCAGTGGGAGATCATATCGTCGCCGTGCAGGATGGCGGGCTCCGATCCGTCCGGGTTGGCCGTGACAAGCCGCATGAAACGTCCCTGCGGGCCCACCCACCGGTGAAGGAACATGAACCGGGTTCCGGATGGATTTATGTCGATGTGGTTGACCTTGTGCGCCGCCCCCTTCATGGTGGATGCGGGGCTCAGGTTTTTCAAATCCTCCAGGGACAAAATAAGACGGATTTCACCGGATCCGAGGTCCATGTGCCAGATCCCGTCCTCACGATCCTGCGTCAGGGACGTGTTTTTCTTCTGGAAGTAGCCGTAATCGGGACGCATGCGGGCCAGCCTGTCGTAGTTCAGGCACAGCGCAAATCGACCCTTTTTATCCACATTATTGACCGGCATGCCGTAGGTTTGGATGTGGCCGCCTTCGGTGTCGATGACCCTGCTCACATACCTGTCCTCCGCTGCATCGTAATCATTGTAGAGGATGTGCCCCTGCCCGTTTCCGAGCCATTGCAGCATGCACCCCTGCTGCCAGTTCCAGGCCCTGGAGCGTCCGAGCTCTTTTATGTCACCTGCGCTGCTTTTGAGGGTTATGACCGCGGCGTCCGTAGCACCGGCGCGGGGTGTTTCGCCGGTTCGAGGTGTTTCGCCGGCGCGGGGTGTTTCACCGGTTCGGGATGTTTGGCTGTTTCGGGATTCTTCGCCGGTTTGAGATGTTTGGCCGGTTCGGGATTCTTCGCCGGCGTGGTGTGCTTGGCCGTTCACTTTGAGAAAGAGCAGGTCGCCGGCCCGGTTTTCCGGGGAGATGTTGTAGTAGCCGAAGAAGCAGATGCCCTGGTCGACCAGCTCCAGTGCGTATCCCTCCGCAAGGTAACAGGACCGGATGTGCCGCCCTGCCAGGTAGCGATGGGCCGCGTACCGGAGATAGGTTAGCGCCGGAAAAAGGGGCGTGTTCCTAAGCAGTTTTTTCACTGGGTGTCATGGCTGATTTCATGATGCGCACCATCTCGCCGTACAGTGTCTCCGCATCGAACCGGCCGGCCGATTTCCTGGCATTTGCCGATAATTCGGCGAGCAGGACCGGATCGTTTTTTAGTGTGAGGATGGATTCGGCCAGCTGGCCCGGGTCATATTCCGTCACAAGGCCGTTGTGCCCGTCTTCCACCAGGCTGTGCGTCTGAATGCGGTTGCAGATGACCGCCTTGCCGGCTGCAAAATATTCGACGATTTTTTGGGGCGGAGACAGATGGAATGCCGGGAGATCATCCAGATAGCTCAGGCAAACATCCGAGTTGGCCAGTATGCCAGGTGTCAGGGATGAATCCACAATCCCAAAATCAACGATATGCTCTCGGAGACCGTGTTTTTCTGCGAATTCGCGAAGTTTTTCCGCATGGACCGCATCGGTTCCGGCCAGTGCCAGAGCAATTTTACCGTCCCTCTGAAGTGCGGTGCGCAGCGCCTCCAGCATCAGGTGGAATCCCCGGCCCTCCGCCATCCATCCGGTATAGGAGGCGATAAAAAAGCCCTGCTTTCTGAGCGATTTGAGGGGTGTGTGGAGGTCCGTTTCGACGGGTTCGCGGAATTTGGAAAGATCCAGGGCGTGGGGGATGGTGTGGAGATTCCCTACTCCCCTCTTCCTGAGCAGATCGCTGATTGGATCGGAAACAGTGAAATTCATCGTGGAGCGGGACAGCCCGCCGAGGGTCCATCGCTCCCTGAACAGGACAGAGGCGTTCCGGAGCTGCCTTCGGATGAGCGATCCGTTCTGCCTGATGCGGCGTCCGTACTGGTGGACGTACTGGAAGACGGGCTTTTTCATCCACAATGCCACGGCAGAAGTGTCATGAAACATGAACAGGGCATCCGCGCCGGAGCGGTTGATGGTTGCGGCGAGTTTCCGGAACGATGAAAGCTGTCGAAGCAGGCCGTTTTGGCCGGGCGGTGTGTTTCCAGCGAAAGCGTCTCCGAAAGATCGAATTTCGGTATCCTGCAAGTGCTTCTCAAGGAAGCCGGGTACGTTGGTGTACACGGTGACGGTGAAATGCCTGTTCAGGAACGCGATCATATCCAGGCGGCACGCATTTCCAAGCGTGTCGGCGTGTCCGGTCGTGAAGATCACCGCGAGGTTCATCGGAGATAGTAGCTGCTTTGTGTGACCTGGGATATAAAATGTTTCATATCAGGGATGGGTTAAACTGCTGTATACGTGTAATTAAACTCTCATAACGCTTAGGCAAGTACACCAGCCGAAGAGTATGCATCCTGCAATCAGTTGTAAGCATGTGTGATCGAAGCGGGAATGTTCTTGTGCGCGTAGAGCAGCATCAGAACACTCACGGCAACGCCGGCCAGACTGAACATGATGAGTGCCGGGACATCGGCCTGGAAAAGGTAGAATCCCGTGATGAGCATCGCTGTTTTGATCACGAAAAAGAGGCCTTCGAAAACGAGAAGCGATCTTTGCATCCCGGCTACAAGCATGGCATCCTTGGATGGATGGAGAATGAACTCGAAGAAAACGAGAATGGCCAGCCATCGCGCATAGTGTCCGGCCGAACCCCACCCCTGTCCGAAAACCCATTCAAAAAGCACGGGGCCGAACAGGCCAACAACAATCAGCGGAAGCAGCGCCAGGGCGGCCATCCCCCCGGTTGCCCTGAGGATATAGGGTCGGACGTTCTTCTGCTGATTGGAGGCATCGGCCACTTTGGGATAGAAGACACTTCCAATGGATTTTCCGATGATGCCGGCGGGCAGCTGCAGCACCCTGTTCGCAATGGCAAAAAAACCGGCGGCGGCCGGACCGAAAAAATGCGCCAGCAACAGAAGCGGGATTCCTTTTGTGAACGCCCCGAGAAGCATCTGCGGAGCGCGGTAGAGCGGAAAATTCCGGAATTTTCGGGCGGTCTGGCGGAGGTTCGGTGCTTGTTCCTGCCTATGTTCCGTTTCCGGTTCCGGTTCTTGTTCTTGTTTTTGTTCTTGTTCCCGTTCTTGTTCCCGTCCCCCTTCTGCCCTCACATTACAGGTGTTAGTCGCTGCATCTTTGCCGGCTCCCCAGCTGATCCCAAGATAGAGCAGCAGGGCCTGCAGCATATATCCAAAAGATGCCAGCACGATCAGCACCGCTGCCGTTGCGTGAACCAGTCCCACGCCCACTTTCGACAGGTTTATCACCAGGGCCTTGAGGATGGACAGCAGGGCGATTTTCTTGTACTGCGCCTTTCTGATGAGCCATTGGTTCATGATCTGTCCGGCCCCAATAAACAGCACCACCATCGGTATCAGAAACACGTAGCCGGAAATGGTATGCAGTCCGAAAGCCGCAATCAACATGTCCTTGAACAGGATCAGCATCAACGCGCAGGTACCGGCAATGATCAGCGTCGCAATAGAAGCCGTTTTGACAATGCTCCCTGCCTCAGTGTCGGTTTTGGGAAGCACGATTGCCGTGCTGTATGTAAACGTGGCGACAGGGTTCATTATGGATAAAATGGCAATGAAGATTCCAAATATCCCGAATGCTTCCGGGCCATACAGCCGTGTGATAAAGGGGGATGCGGCAATTCCGATAACCTGGACGGCGGTTGTACCGGTCGCCATGGTTGCCACGTCCCTGAAAAATGACCGTTTTCCACGTCCTGACCGTTTCCCCTGTCCGGCACGGATCAGCCGGGGCTTCTTGCCGGAAGCGGTATTAACATTGATGTTTCGATCCAACTCTTTTTACAGAAATTGCTTAGACAGAATCACTTCAGAACTGTTATTTCTTCTTTCCGGTGATACGGTAGGTCTGAGAAAATTCCTGAAATGCATTCTCATAGGCATCTTTCGTCTTGAGGGCGGATAAGCCTTCGCTGAGAAACTGGATCATCAGGGAGTTAAGTGACACACCCTCTTCTTCAGCGCGCATCGCCAATCGTTGATGCAATGTTTTTGGCAGTCTGGCACGGATTTGTCCGCTGAATTCCTTGATAACATTGGGTTCGGGAAGTGGATTTCCTGACTCCAAATATGTTTCAACAAACAGCTCAAGGGCTGTTTCGGATTCTCGGATGGCTTCTTCAGGCGTTTTACCAAAAGCACTGAGTCCGGGAAATTCCGGCGACAAGGCAATGTAGCCGCCATCTTCTGCGCTGTACTGCGCCTGGAAGCTGTATTTTTTTGCTCTTTCCACTATCCGTCTCACGGATTGATGTGATTATTCCGTTTCAGACGTGGTCCCACCAGATTATATCCACACTCATCCAAAAAAGCTTCAAAAATCTGTTCCAATTCCTGTAGAAATTCCCTCAACCTCACCGGAACCGGTCATAGATCAGGATTATGCTCAGCAGCAGCGTCACCGCCGGGGCCGCCACTTCCACGTAATCCTTGAAGATCGGGCGCCGCCGGACCTGCAACGAGACCATGTCGTCGCTCCGGAGCTGGAACTCGCGCAGCTCCACAGGCAGCGGCTCATTGTAGCGATAGCGGAAATTGAACACCTCCTCGATGCCCGATTCCGCATTGAAGCGCGAAATGGCGATCTCCAGTCGCACCTGCGACCAGTCCAGCGTCGTCTCCCCGGTGCGCAGGCTGATCGGCCCGCGCGCGTACGAGATCAGCTCGGGCACGGTCGTCCCGCGCGGCACAATATACCGCCCGGGCGCCGTCACATCGCCCCAAAGGCTCAGCGTATCGGCAATCTCGCCGGGTTCGGCAATGCGCACCATCCCCTCGCCAAGCCGGAACATCCGGCTGGTAGGCAGCTCGCGGACCGTCTGCGCCGCCGCCAGGTCGGGCAGCATCATCAGCAGGACCAGCCCGGCCCCCATCGCCGCCATCTTCACTTTTTTGTACATCATTCCGTCGTTAGTTTTTAAAAATTCTCAATTTCTGTTGGATGCGGACCCCGCCCTGCGCCACGGCCAATCTCACACCTCGCTGCACCCTCGCCCGGATGCCCGCATCCGCACATCACCGCTTCTCATCCACATACCGGTTATAGCTGGTATACGCATGCTTGTAGTACGAAGCGGCCTTGTAGTCGCCGGCGCTGCGGTAGTCAAAGGCCATCATCACCGTGCCGATGATATTGGCCCGGATGCTCTGCAAATTCTCTATCGTCTGCTCAAGGTCGGCCTCGCGCGTCATGTTGAACCGCGCCACCAGGATGATCCCGTCCACCTGCGCCAGCAGCGGCGCCGCATCGGTGATGATGCCATAGGGAGCCGTATCCACCAGCACATAATCGTACTTGCCGCGCAGCGTGTCGATAAGCTCGCCAAGTTTGCGGCTGCGCGATAGTCCGCTCGGGTTATCGGTTCGCTT
>SLNO01000140.1 GCA_007132975.1 Balneolales bacterium | reverse complement strand
GCATTGGTCACACGCGGTGGGCCACGCACGGCGAACCCAGTGAGATCAACGCGCACCCCCACACCGGCTCCCGCAGGCAATTCGCGCTGGTCCACAACGGCATCATCGAAAACTACGATGTAATACGGGAGGATCTGGAGCGCAAAGGGCACGAATTTACGGGCCAGACCGACACCGAAGTGCTGGCGCACCTGATCGAGGAGATCCACGAGATGAGCGACATCGACTTTTTCCAGGCCGTGCAGCAGGCCCTGCTTCAGGTGGAGGGGACCTATGGTGTCGCCATCGTGCACAAATTCCATCCGGACCGCCTCATTGTAGCACGGAAGGGCTCGCCGCTGCTCATCGGGATCGGGGAGGATGAGCACTTTGTGGCATCCGACGCCTCGCCCGTCATCGAATACACGCACAAAGTGGTCTATCTGGAGGATGAGGAGATCGCCGTGATCACGCGTGACGGTTATGAAGTATCCACCCTCAAGAACGTTCCGCTGACCAAGGAGGTGCACGAACTGGCCATGAACCTGGAGCAGATCGAGAAGGGCGGGTTCCCCCATTTCATGCTCAAGGAGATTTTTGAGCAGGGGGATACGATTGCCGATTGCATGCGCGGCCGGCTGATCGTGGATGAGAACCGCATCCAGCTCGGCGGGCTGGAGGGGTATGTGGACCGGCTGTGCGATGCCCGGCGGGTGATTATTGCCGCGTGCGGCACAAGCTGGCACGCCGGACTGGTGGGCGAATACCTGTTCGAATACCTGGCAAAACTGCCGGTGGAGGTGGAGTACGCTTCCGAGTTCCGCTATCGCGAGCAGCTGATCGACGAACGGGACGTGATGATCGTGATATCACAAAGCGGGGAGACGGCCGACACGCTGGCGGCGCTGCGCGAGGCGAAGCGGCGCGGGGCGCTGGTGCTGGGGATCTGCAACGTGGTTGGATCGACCATCGCGCGGGAGACCGACGCGGGTGTTTACACGCACGCGGGTCCCGAGATCGGGGTCGCATCCACCAAGGCCTTCACAGCGCAGGTGACGGTGCTGACTATGATGGCGATGCTGGCCGGGCGGCACAGAAAGGTACTCTCCGATGAGTTGATGCGGGAGCTGGCCGCTGAGCTGCGGGATGTCCCGAAGCGTGTGCGGTCCATTCTGGAGGATACATCCGGGATCGAGGCGGTGGCGCGCCTTTTCACCTATGCGCCAAATTTCCTGTACCTGGGCAGGTCGTACAACTTCCCGGTGGCGCTCGAGGGTGCGCTGAAGCTCAAGGAGATATCGTACATCCACGCCGAGGGGTATCCCGCCGCGGAGATGAAACACGGTCCCATCGCGCTGATCGACGAGCATATGCCGGTGGTGGTGATCGCGGCGACCGACCATACCAACGACAAGATGGTCAGCAATATCGAGGAGGTGAAGGCGCGGAAAGGCCGGATCATTGCGATCTCGTCGAACGGGCAGTCGGGGGTCGGGCGGCTGGCGGAGTTCAACATCACCATCCCGAATATCCATGACTGCCTGTCGCCGCTGATTGCGGTGATTCCGCTGCAGCTCCTTTCCTATTACATTGCCGTGAACCGCAAGTGCGACGTGGACCAGCCGCGCAACCTTGCCAAGAGTGTGACAGTGGAGTGATGTGGCGAACCTCCCGCAGCAGCGATCTCTGATTGATGTATGAAATAGATGTCCTCAGCAACGAGGAATTCCGGGGTTGCCATTATTCAGCCAGTTTATCAAGCGATTTTCTGTGCTTGGAGCTTACATACCGGTAGGCATTTCTAGTATCTTTTTTCTTTATAAGCAAGCCATCTTCATGAGGCACCAGTTCGACTGTTTCTGAATTTTCCGCTTGTAAAAGCTTCAGTAATGCCTTGTCGAGGACAATACCTTTACTGTTGCCGATTTTTTGGATTTTTTTGATCATGGTACTTTAGGATTTGTTCTTACAATGTAAGAATATAACGAAATAATCTCATATTTTCTGATGAGGTGTAATCGACATTGGCGCTGAAGACCATTGCGGGTTACCTAACGCGCGCGTCTTTCGGGGCTATGGCCGCATCCACAAAAATCACTGCCGTGAACTTGACTGCTATGTGACACGAAAAGCAGTTTGCATCCGTTTTTCCCTGCATGAGCCAGATCGAAGAAAAATCTGCGGAGGCAACGAATCCCCCATCCACCCTGAAAATCAAGAACATGGTGTGCGACCGGTGCATCATGGTGGTGGATGAGGTTCTGCGTGGCCAGGGGTTTCGGGTGGATGAGGTTCAGCTTGGCAGCGCGGTCGTTTCGCCGGGACCGGATGCAGAAGGGCTGTCCCGGTTGGAGGAGGAGCTGAAGCGTTTGGGATTTGAGCTGGTCCGGGAGCGCCGGGACGAGCTGGCGACGGGTGTAAAATCCGAGCTGATAAACTATCTGAACCTGGTCGAGTCCCATCAGGAAAGAGCCGAAAAGCCGCCCCTTTTGTCTGCGTATCTCGCGGGGAAACTTCACCGGTCCTACGCCACGCTGAGCCGTGCGTTCACGGCATCGGAGGGCATTACCATTGAGAAGTACCTGATCCGGCTGCGCATGGAACGGGTCAAGGAGCTGCTGAGCTATGACGAACTGACGCTGAGCCAGATCGCATGGCAGCTCGGTTTCAGCAGCGTGCAGCACCTTTCGGGTCAGTTTCGACAGGTCGTGGGCATGCCCGTATCGGAATACCGCAAGAGAGGGGCGCCATCCCGCCGCACGCTGGACAGTATCGGCTGATCTGGACCTTATTTACCGAACCGGGCAATGTCAGCTGAAATATCAGCATTGGCTGGCGACGTCATAATTTTGTAACATTGGTATACGGTGATGTAACCGATATCTGCCGCATTTTTTGTTTATTAGGTGCAGATGTTTCAAAAACTCACTTGCAGCAACTATCTAACCGGATTATGGCGACAAAAGAGAAACCGGATGCACAGAAGCAAGGCCGGACAGAAAATTCCGATGATTTCAACCTTCAGATCGACGGCATCAGCTGCGCGATGTGCGTGACTAATGTGGAGCGTGCCCTGAAGTCGGTCAACGGTGTGGATGAGGCCAGCGTCAACATGGGAACCTCGGAGGCGCGGGTGCGTTCGCATGACGTCGATGTCGCCGAGATGATCCGCGCCGTTGAGAAGGCGGGATACGGAGCCGTGCTTCTGGACGATATGGGGGCGCCGGTGGATCCCGGTGCCGTGCAGCAAAAAGGTGTGCAGGTGGATACGGATTCTGCGAAGCATGCAGGTTCATCACCACGGCGCGATACGGATTCCGATACGGAAGGGTCCGATCGCGTCCATGAAAAACTTGAAGGTACCCGCGACAGTCAGGCCGCCGTCCATCGTCCGCAAACCTCACGGTTCAAGCGCCGGTTCTGGATCGCCCTGCCGCTGGCGGCCATAGTTTTCGTGCTGGATATGGGCCCGATGGCCATCCCCGCGTGGCATGAGTGGGTGATGGGGCGTCTCACCGCGTGGAACAGTATCCAGATGGCGCTTACCGCCGTCATCCTGTTCTACACCGGTTCATCGTTTTTCACCGGCGCCTGGCGCGCCGCGCGCCACCGGTCCGCCGACATGAACACGCTTGTGGCCATCGGCACCGGAGCGGCGTTCCTGTTCAGCACTTACGCGGTCTTTTTCGGCCGGGAAGGGGGTCTGGTGCAGCCGCACGATGTCTATTTCGAAACAGCGGCCATCATCATCGCGCTGATCCTGCTGGGCAAGTGGATGGAGGAGCGTGCGCGCCACCGAAGCCGGGACGCCATGACCGGCCTGCTGGAAATGGCGCCGCAACGTGCCAACCGGTTGATCCGGCACCAGTCCACATCCACCATTGACAGCGGGGTGCAGGGTCCGCCACCATCCACCCGGGACGGCGGCGATGAAGTGCAGGACGCATCCACCAGTGAAAACGGAAAGTACGAGACGATTCCGGTGAAGAAGGTGGCCGTGGGCGATCTGCTGCTGGTGCGGGCGTGGGAGCAGGTGCCGGTGGACGGCAAGGTGGTCTCGGGGCATCCCAGCATCGATGAGGCGATGATGACCGGCGAGAGCGTGCCGGTGGAGAAGGAGCCCGGCGAGGAGGTGACCGGCGGGACGCGCAACACTTCGGGCACGTTTGTGATGCAGGCCACGCGTGTGGGGGCGGATACGGCCCTGGCGCGGATCATCCGGACCGTGCGGGATGCGCAGAGCTCGAAACCGCCGATCCAGCGGCTGGTGGACCGTGTGGCGTCCGTTTTTGTGCCTGTGGTGCTGGTAGTGGCGCTGGTGACGTTTGTGGCCTGGCTGGTGGTCGGCAGTCCGGCCCAGGCGATGGTCAACATGGTTGCGGTGCTGGTGATCGCGTGTCCGTGCGCGCTCGGGCTGGCCACGCCGACCGGACTGATGGTCAGTTCGGGGCGGGCGGCCGAGAAGGGAATCCTGATCAAGGACGCCGTGACCCTGGAGGAGGCTCGCAAGGCCGATGTGGTGATGTTCGACAAGACCGGGACGCTAACGACCGGTGTGATGGAGGTGAGCCGTGTGATGCCGCTATCGGGGGATGGGGATGAACTGCTCAAACTTGCCGCGGCGGTGGAGTACCAGTCCGATCATCCGATCGCCGAAAGCATTGTTCGGCATGCGGAAAGCGCCGGGGTATCGCTGCCGCCGGCCGATGACGTCGAGACATTTATGGGCATGGGCATATCCGGCACGGTGGATGGCAGGCGTGTGAGCGTGAGTTCTCACACGGTGTTCGAGGAGTACACGGAGGCCCAGGAAAAGCAGATCGCCGATGCGCAGGACCGCGGCGAGACGGTGCTGCTGGTTCGGGTGGATGAGCGTCCGGCCGGGTTTATCACGGTTGCGGACCGGATGCGTCCGGAGGCAAAGCAGGTGGTGGAGACCCTGAAAAAGATGCAGATCGAGACAGTGATGGTGACCGGCGACCAGTACCGCAATGCGCAGGTGGTGGCCGACCGGCTGGGTATCGACAAGGTCGAGGCGGGGGTCAAGCCCGAAGGAAAAGCGGAGATTGTAAAAAGTTATCAACATCGCGGCAAGCGCGTTGCCATGGTGGGAGACGGCATCAACGATGCGGCGGCGCTGGTGCAGGCCGACCTCGGGATGGCGCTCTCAGGCGGGACCGATCTGGCCATGTCGTCGTCTGATATCACGCTCGTAGGGGAGGACCTTGGCAAGGTAGTGGCCGCCCTGGAATTGTCGCGCGGCACGTTGCGGATCATCCGCCAAAACCTTTTCTGGGCATTCGTTTACAATACTTTTGGCATACCGCTGGCGGCACTCGGCTTCCTGAGCCCGATGTTCGCAGCATTTGCCATGGCCATGAGTTCGGTGAGCGTCGTCACCAACAGTCTGCGCATAAGGCGGATCTGAATCAAAAAAGAAACCGGAAAAAAATTAGGAGTTCTTAATTATTATTTTATATTGCTGGCACGTGTGATAACTGATCCTTATCCACGATTTGTCAACAGTATTCATAGAGTAAGTCGAGGTCTTGAATGAAACGTTGGAAAACCCGCATTGCAACCGTTATGGCTGTAGTGCTCGTTGTTATTGTCATGCTTACCGGTTGATCCGGGAACCTGTCTGATGGACAGGGTGTTAACCGGGTATGGAGAAAAAAGAGACATACAAAATTGAAGGCATGAAGTGTGGCGGTTGCTCCGGGTCGGTGCAGTCGGCACTGATAAACTCTGAAGGGGTGCGTGACGCCATGGTAAGTCATGAAGAGGGCACGGCAGAGATTACGCACTCATTGACGGACAATGACATTATCCGGATTGTTGAAAATGCCGGATACCATGTTACGGGCAAGAGTCGTTAACGCATAACTGAATGTGCCCGTTTACAATACCAAACCTGACAGTTTTTTTGGCAGTTCGAAATAAAACATATAGCGTGAATTTGCGCCAGGCCGGCCTGGCCGGACTCCTGGCCGTTCTGATGGTGTTGCCAGCGGGGCAATTGCTTGCGGCATTCTGCCCGATGGACGCTCAGGCCCGGCAGCAGACAGATTGTTGTCCGTATACCTCACGCGACAGCGCATCCACCGGCCATGCGGATTCAGGTAATCCGCATCCCGGTGGATCATCTGATGACAACGGTGCCAAAAATGACTGCAACTCCTGCACTGACTGTGTCTGTGCATTTGTCCCGTTCGACGGAAATACAGGTCCGTCGGTCCGCGAAGCCAATATCCCGCAGGTCCAGTCAGAAACACCTGCCGCTTCACGCAGTATCCTTTACATCCTTTCTGAAACAATTGAACGACCGGATCCACCCCGGAAGCCTCTTCCGGCGCCGGTCCCTGCCTACCTTGCCAACCGGGTGCTCCTGAATTGAAAAGCCGGATCTGATCCCTCCGGAAACAGGAGAGGAACGTGCGTCCGGCAGTCAATGGTCTGTGTCCGATCGTGTTCGACAGTCCGCATCCACCTGATTGCAGAAATCCGTTCGCGGTCATCGGTCCTCATCCACCTGGTTGAGGCACTGCGATCTTGGCCACAAGTCCTCATCCACCCGATAGAGGCACTGCGATCTTGACCACCAACCCGCATCCACCAGGCTCTTCGACTTCTGTTTCCGGCATTGTCCACCATGACATCCATCCAACAGATCCGGAAACATGACCACCCGAATCATTCGCTTTTTTCTTGAAAACAAACTGATCGCCTTCCTGCTTTTCGTGACGCTG
>SLNO01000057.1 GCA_007132975.1 Balneolales bacterium | reverse complement strand
TACTCCGCGAGTTCCACCGGTTTTCGCGCAATTCGGTGGCCATGCTCATCTTCCTGGGTGCGCCACTGCTCTACGGACCGCTTTTCGGGATCCTTTACAAGGATGCCCAGCTGCACGACACGCCTATCGCGGTGGTCAACCTGGACGGCGGCATCCTCGCCGACCGCATCATCGACGCCCTCGACGAAAATGAGAACATCCGGGTGGATGGGGTCTATGCCGATGAGGCGGGCCTCTGGGACGCGTTCGTTTCCGGCGATATTTACGCCATTGTGACCATTCCGCGTCGGTTCGAGGCCGACGTGCAGCAGGGACGCAGCCCGGAGGTGCACGTGAGCATGAACGCATCCAACATGGTCGTCACCAACTACACCAGCCGCTCCATCCAGCAGGTGCTGGCCACCATGGAGGCGGGTGTCCGCATCGAATCCATGAAACGGGCGGGCATGCCGGCGTCGCTGGCAGAGGAGCGCCACGGCGCCTTCCAGACCACCTTCAGCCGCTATTTCAATCCGTCGAACAACTACCTGATCTTCCTGCTGCCGGGCCTGCTGGGCATGGTGCTGCAGCAGGTGTTCCTGCTGGTGCTGGCGCTCAGTTTCAGCCAGGAGTACGAAGAGCAGTCATTCGTGCACCTGCTGCGCCATTCCAGGTCGGCGTTCATGATCCTGCTGGCCAAATCGTTCCCATACTGGGTGATGGGCATGCTGATGTGGCTGTTCAGCCTGCACGGCATCATGTACGCCTTTGATGTTCCGGTGGATGGGCGGCTGTGGGGGATCTACCTGTTCTCGTTCCTATTTGTGATGGCCATGAGCAGCATCGGGATCATGGCCAGCGCCGCCATCCCTTCGCAGCTCAAGGCCACGGAGGTGCTCATGGTGGTCGCCGCACCGGCGTTCCTGGTCAGCGGCTTTACCTGGCCGCTCTACCAGATGCCTGTGACCGTGCGGGCGGTGGCACACCTGATCCCCACCACGCATTTCCTTGAAGGATTCCGCAAGATGATTCTGGCCGGCGCGGAGCTGGTGCACCTGCAGTCGGAGATCTTCTGGCTGGTGCTGCTGGTGCTGATCCCCTACCTGCTGACGCTGCTGATCGTGAAGCGCCGGATCCGGATCACCGAATCGCACTACGCCGGACAGCTACAAATCTGAACGTCGCGCTATCTCAGACGTGGATGATTAATCCGGGTCAGGTCCCGATAACTGACGGGTAGTCAGACCACGGCGGCGCAGCAGCGCATCAACGCCTGGCTCTTCGCCGCGGAAATCCAGATAGAGATCCATCGCCTCGCGGCTTCCACCCCGTGAGAGGATGGTGTTCCGGTAGTGGTCTCCGTTTTCGCGAGTGAGTCCGCCGCGCTCCTTCATGTACGCAAACGCATCGGCGGCCAGCACTTCACTCCAGATATACGCGTAGTAGTTGGCGGAGTATCCACCCGGGAAGATGTGCGCGAAGTAAGGCGACTTGTACCGCGGGGGTACCGGCTCGAAATCCAGGTTGTATTTGGCCATCGCGGCTTTGTCAAAAGCGGTGACGTCATCGGGCATTTCGCCAGGTGAAAGCGTGTGCCATTCCATGTCGATCATGGTGGCGGCCACGTATTCCTGGGTCTCGAAGCCCTGGTTGAAGCTGCGTGCGGCAATGATGCGCTCCAGAAGGTCCTCGGGGATGCGCTCGCCGGTTTCATGGTGGATGGCGTAATTGGCCAGCACCTCGGGATGGATGGCCCAATCCTCTTCGAACGTAGACGGAAACTCGACAAAGTCGCGGGGAACGGCCGTCATGGCCTGTGACGGGAATTTGACGTCGGAAAACAGTCCGTGCACGCCGTGTCCCATTTCGTGGAAGAGCGTAGTCACGTTGTCGAACGTGATCAGGGCGGGCTCGCCTTCAGCGGGTTTGGCAATGTTGAGTACGTTGACAACCACAGGTTTCTGGTCCAGAAGATGCGACTGCCCCACGAATGAGCTCATCCATGCACCGCCACGCTTGGAATCGCGTGCAAAGTAGTCAGCGTAAAACAGTCCGAGCTGCTCACCGTCGTGGTCAAACACATCGAAAACGCGGACGTCATCGTGGTATACGGGCAGGTCGAAGCGCTCCCCAAAGCTGATACCGTACAGGCGTTTCATAGCGTAAAAAACCCCATCCTCCAGAACACGGTTCAGTTCAAAATAGGGACGGATCTCCGCGTCGTCGATGTCGTATTCGGCTTCGCGTACCCGCTCGGCATAGTATTCCCAGTCCCAGGCGCGCACTTCGTCGTCGATGCCATCCTCAAGCATTTTCTGCCGGATCATATCCGCTTCGCGCTCGGTGTTGGCCCGCACGGCGGGAATCAGATCGGTGAGCATGTCCAGTACGTTGTCCGGATTTCCGGCTGTCTGGGGCTCTAGGGCGAATTCGGCGAAGTTATCGTATCCAAGAAGCTGCGACCGTTCGGCGCGGAGCTCGACCATGCGGAGCACAAGTGGACGCGTATCTATGCCGTCGTTCTGGCCGATACCGCGGAAGCCTGAAGCCTCCCAAACCTTGCGCCGCACATCGCGGTTTTTCAGGCTGGTGAGCACCGGCACGCGCGTGGTATTAGTGATGGTTAGCAGATAATTGCCTTCATGTCCGCGTTCCGCTGCGGCTTCCCGGGCGGCGGTTATGCGGTCGCGGCTCAGACCCTCCAGCTCGTCCTCGTCTTCGATCAGCACGTATCGCTCACGCATCATGGCCAGCAGATTCTCCTGGAATTGGGTGCTGAGGGAGGAGAGTTCGGAGTTGATCTCGCGGATCCGCTGCTGTTCCGCTTCATCCAGCAGGGCGCCGGCGCGCACAAAACTGCGGTAGCTGTCCCGCAGCAGCTTTTCGGAGGCCTCGTCCAGCCCCAGTTCGTCCTTCATCTCATACAGTGTGCGAACACGCTCAAAAAGGTGGGGGTTCAGGCGGATGTTGTCGGAGTGCTCGGCAAAGCGCGGGGCCATTTCCGACTGGATCCGCTGGATGTTTTCGTTAGTGTGGGCCGAGTTCATGTTGAAAAAGACGCGCTGGACGCGGGTCAGCAAATCGCCGGTGCGCTCCATGGCCACAATGGTATTCTCGAATGTCGGTGGCTCCGGGTTTGTGGCAATGGCCTCGATCTCATCCATCTCCCTCTCCATACCCGCCATCATGGCCGGCTTGAAGTGCTCGTCGGAGATGGCGTCAAAGTCGGGCGCCTCGAACGGCAGGGTGCTGGGTGCGTAAAATGGGTTTGTCTCGTCAAACATAAGCTCGCTTCGGATGTCTCGGGTGTCAGGTGAGCAGGCTGCCATAACAAGCAGAAGCCCGCAAAGCATTCCTGAACATAATTGTTTAGGATTCATATCGGTAATAGTGATTTTGGATGAGGGGGTTTCCGGATAAACATGTACCGGAAATTTCCAGCCGGAAATAACGGATGGAACAGCGCCCTGATTGCAAAGAAATTCAATAATAATTGTTGCAATATACGAAATACATGACTTTTGTCTATGCCTGTAAATTACTTCAGGAAGGAACCAAGTCGCGGTTGTATCCGGAACTTCAAGCATCTTTCCCGATGATTTCCTATTTTTACAAGCTTTGAAGGATTCAGGATTCGATGGTGTTGCCGCCGCATCCGCTCCTGTAACAAAAACGTCAATATAAGCCGCGTACATGTCCGTTCGTACCTCACATCAGATCCGCCAGGATTTCTTCGATTTCTTCCGCGAAAAGGAGCACCTGATCGTGGAGAGTGTGCCGGTGGTGCCCCAGGACGATCCGACCCTGCTGTTCATAAACGCTGGAATGAATCCGTTCAAGCCCATTTTCCTCGGGGAGCACGACGGATTTGCGCGGGCCGGCAAGGAGTGGAAGCGGGTGGCCAACACCCAGAAATGCATCCGTGTGAGCGGCAAGCACAACGATCTTGAGGAGGTCGGGCACGACACCTACCACCACACGCTGTTCGAAATGCTCGGCAACTGGTCCTTCGGCGACTACTTCAAGAAAGAAGCCATCGCCTGGGCATGGGAGCTGCTTGTGGAACGCTGGGGCCTGGAGCCGGACCGCCTCTATGCCACCGTATTTGAAGGCGACGATGAAGACGGACTGCCGGCCGACGATGAAGCCGCCGCTCTCTGGGCCTCCGAGACCCCCATCCCGAAAAACCACATCCTCAAATTCGGCAAAAAGGACAATTTCTGGGAGATGGGTGACACCGGTCCCTGCGGACCCTGTTCCGAAGTGCATGTGGATCTGCGTCCAGATGAAGAGCGTAAAAAGGTGGACGGTGCCACTTTGGTCAACATGGACGACCCCCGTGTCATGGAGATCTGGAACCTCGTTTTCATTCAGTTCAACCGCCAGAAAGACGGCTCGCTCAACCCGCTCCCGGCCCAGCATGTGGACACCGGCATGGGCTTCGAGCGCATCGTGGCCGTACTCCAGGGAAAGAAATCCAATTACGACACCGACGTCTTCACACCGGTTATTGACGCCATAAGCAAACGGGCCGGCATTCCTTACGGCAAAGCCGAGGAAACCGACATTGCCATGCGCGTGGTCGCCGACCATATCCGCGCCGTGAGTTTCGCCGTGGCCGACGGCGTGACACCCAGCAACGAAGACCGCGGCTACGTTATCCGCCGGATCCTGCGTCGCGCCAGCCGTTATGCCTGGGACCGGCTCAACATCCGCGAGGCATTCATGAGCAGTCTGGTGGATGTGCTTGCCGCCCAATTCGGCGACATCTTCCCTGAACTGCAAGAGAAAAGTCGCCATGTAAAAAAGGTCGTGACTGCCGAGGAGACCTCATTCCTGCGCACACTCGACCAGGGCATTGCGCATTTCAACGAGATGGTGGATGCACTCCCCGAAGGAGCCGCCGAACTTCCCGGTGAGGAGGCCTTCAGGCTGCACGACACCTACGGTTTCCCGATAGACCTTACCGAACTGATGGCGCGTGAGCGCGGCATAGCGGTGGACATGCAGGGATTCCAGGAGCGCATGCTTGAGCAGAAAGAGCGTGCACGGCAGGCCGGCAAATTCAAGTCCGGCGACGATGCCGTTGACGCCGGAGTCCCCAGTTTTTCTGTTGGTGCAGGTACCGGATCCGATTTCACCGGCTACGAAGAGCTTGAAACATCCTGCCGCATCCTGGAGGCGGGTGAATACCAGGGCAAACCGGTAGTTTTGCTTGACCGGACCCCGTTCTATGCCGAAAGCGGCGGGCAGATTGCCGACACAGGTGTGATCACCAACACCAGCACCGGGGAGAGCCTGAATGTGGTGGATGTGCAGCATGTCGCCGGACACCGTGCGCATTTCGTCGACCGTAAGCCCGGTTCCACCGATGGCAGCTGGGTTGCCGCCGTGGATGCCGAACGCCGTTCCGAAATTGAGCGCCACCACTCGGCCACACACCTTTTGCATGCCGCTCTGCGGCAGACCCTGGGTGAGCACGTTGCCCAGCGTGGTTCGCTTGTCGCTCCTGACCGCCTGCGCTTCGACTTTTCGCATTACGAACCGGTGACACCTGAGCAGCTTGATGAAATAGAGGAGCGTGTCAACGCCAGGATCCGCGAAAACATCGCACTGCAGGAAGACCGTGACGTACCGATCGAAGAGGCCAAAAAACGTGGTGCCATGATGCTTTTCGGTGAGAAATACGGCGACAAGGTGCGCATGATCACATTTGATCCGGACTATTCGGTGGAGCTGTGCGGCGGTACGCATGTAGGAGCCACCGGAGAGATCGGCTATATGCGCTTAACCTCCGAGAGCTCGGTCGCCGCAGGCATCCGAAGGGTGGAGGCGCTGACCGGCACAGTTGCCGACCGCTATTTGCGGGATGAGAAGCACCTGCTGCAACGCGTCCGGCGACATATTGGCCAGGCCGGCAGTCCCGACGAAGAGATACTCCGCCTGATGGAGGAAAAAAAGCAGCTTGAAAAGCAGCTTGAGAAAATGAGCCGCCTGAAAGCCGGACTCCGACTCAACGATCTGCTGTCGCAGGCGGTCACTACCGGAAAAGGCGTACGCCTGGCAGCCGGTGAAATTGAAGGAGCGGACATGAACACACTCAAACAGCTTGGGTATGACGCTCTAAACAAGGCAGCGGAAAAAACCGTCATTGTGCTTGGTTCCCGTGATAACGAGAAGGGCAAGGTTTACCTGATGGCGGCGGTCACTGACGACCTCATAGCAACCGGCATTAAAGCAGGAGCCCTGGTGGGCACCCTGGCCCGCACGGTTGGTGGAGGCGGTGGAGGCCAGCCCAACCTGGCAACAGCCGGAGGCAGGGAACCAGGCAAACTTGACGAGGTTTTCGATCAGGCAAAAGCGGAGCTTTCCTGATTATGACCAACGAGGCAGAATGATACAGATCGGTTCGGTGTTATATGCTGAGAAATTACGGCGAAAGTGCGTATCTTTGCAGCCGGGGGAAAAGAGACGGCGAGAACTGTATCATCCTGATTTTTAACTATGTAGCATTGCCGCACAGCAGAATATTATAGCGAATGGCATGCACGAGACTTGTAAAAAAAGATTTGCAAACAGATGTCCAACAATACTGATAAAGCTTCAATCACCAGCAGAACAGCATCCATTATAAAGGCAACTGATCTGCCCAAGCCAACGCGGAAAACCCATAAGGGACTTAACATATCCGAAGAACAGTTGCTTGAACTCTACGAATCCATGTACCTGCAGCGCCGGTTTGAAGAGCGCTCCATGCAGATGTACCAGAAAGGGAAATT
>SLNO01000037.1 GCA_007132975.1 Balneolales bacterium | reverse complement strand
GGCAGCTCCGATATCGACTGGGCCTGGGCCGGGGATGCTAATGCACCCAATAGCCCAAAACCTAGCAGAAATACCAGAGACTTTCGTAGCAAATTGCTAATCATATTTATCTCCGTTTGTTAGTGTTTTGGTGTGGTCAGTAGTTGAAATGTACTAGTCTGATTATAGTCAATTCCAAAATCCAGTGAAAGCAGTTAGTGACGCTTAATGTATTGATAATAATGCTCCCTGTAAGCGCTTTTATCTGCTTTCGTACCTTTCTCAAAGTAGTGAAATTATTATCAGGATTGCAAACCCTATCGGGGGAATGTGTTCAGATACTGCAAGGCCTAGCATGTGCCAAAAAACATGGATTTATCGCAACTTATTGGGGTTCAGTCCCTGCAGGTCATCAGTCACGAATTGCCGCCCACGCCGGATGCACTCTCCATCCAAATAGACATCGGCCCCGATGCACACCAGATCCCAGTGGATCGCGCTCTTGTTGCCGTTGGGCGCCTCGTCGTAGTCGTGACCGAGCGTCAGGTGATTCGACCCGTAGATCTTTTCATCGAACAGGATGTCGTACATCGGGCTTTCGATCACCGGATTGGTGCCGAAACTGAACTCACCGAACCGCCGCGCCCCCTCATCGGTGTCCAGAATATCGCGCAGCGCGTCGCGGTCAGAGGCGTCAAAATCCTGCACTACCCCATCCCTGACCGTCAGCGAAACGAACTCGAATGGCTTGCCCTGATATACGCTCGGAGCGTAGCGGATCGTCCCGTTGACCGAGTCGATCAGCGGCGCGGAGAACAGCTCCCCGTCCGGCACATTGTGCGTGCCATGACAGTTGACCCACTCCTGCCCGTCCACGTGCAGCCGGATGTCCGTCCCCGGTCCCTCCAGCCGCACCTCATGCGCCTTCCGCAGCCGCTCCTCCAGCGGCTTCATTGCGTCGCGGAGCTTGCCGTAATCCAGCAGACAGGCCCGGTAGTAGAAATCCGTGAAATCGGATGTAGGCATCTTCGCGTTCATCGCAAATGCCGCCGACGGGTAGCGCAGCACGCACCATTTCGTGTTCTTCACCCGCTCGTCAAAATGTACCGGCTGCAGGTAATGCTTCTGGAACGAGCGGTTCGCCTCGGTGCTCACGCGCGAGTTCTCATAGATATTTTCCGCCCCCCGGATGCCCACATAGGCGTCCATTTTCTTCATCACCGGCAGCCCCGAAACCTCTGCAAGATCCTGCCAGTAGGCGTCGTCGCCCGTCTCCATGAGCGTGCGCTGGATCTCCGGGTCCATGATCTCAAGGTACGGCAGGGCCTGCCGCCGCCGCGCCCCGCTCACCAGCTCGCGTGCCAGCCCGGCGCCATTGAATCCGATGAGGTTGATGAGGATGCGTTCGCCCTTGCCGAGGCTGACGCTGTGGTCGAGGATGAGTTCGGCAAGTTCTTTGTCCCTTGGGTCGTGCATGTCAGATGTGTTAGGTTGCGAGGGTTTGTGTTGTGTTCTTGTGGATGGATACGGCCCTGCCGGAAATGTGCGGTTGGGCTCGATCATCCCGGTCATCCGCTGGCATCAATGATGGGTGCGGCCTCTGCTGGATGCCGCTGCCGGCGGGCGGACAGCACTATCCGGGTTTCGGTCAGCGCCAGTTCCTCTTCGCGGTTGGACGAAAGCAATACCAACCCGCCGCGCTCCTGATGCCTTGCCACCAGATCTTTTATCAGCGATAAGCCGTCAGCGTCCAGATTGGTGCCGGGCTCGTCCAGCATCAGGATCACGGGATCGGGGACCAGCGCCCCGGCCAGACGTACCCGCTGCTGCTGCCCGGATGAGAGCGTGCCATAATCACGCCCGGCCAGATCCGGAATACCGACAAGTCCCAAAATTCCTTCAGCCCGTTCCGGGCCATTTGCCGTCCGGGGGGCTCCGGCATGGGACGAAAGGGTTTTCCCCGTACCGGCACGCAACTGGCGGATGAACGTCAGGTTCTCCATCACCGTCAGCTCATTGTAGTACTGTATATAGGGTGCGGCAAATCCGGCATAATAACGCACCTCCTGGATGCGGACCGGCCTGCCGCCAACTTCCCAGCTGATGGTGCCCTCACTGGGCCGCAGGAGACCGCTAAGGCACTTCAGAAGTGTGGATTTTCCGCTTCCATTGGGCCCCTGAACCCCGATGCACCGCTCATCCGCAAGTCGAAAATTCAGATCCCGGAAGACTTCCGTTTTTCCATAAAATTTTGCAAGATGTGTGCATTCGAGAAAAAACATAGGTAATAATGTAAGCAGAGTGATAAAAATGCCCAACCATTTCATTTGAAAACTGTATTTTGGCACCATAGACCTATTACGGCAGGACCCTTACCCCTAAAGATAAGATATCATGGACAAACTGATCCGCACAACTACAGAACATTTCCTTGGCATGCTGGATGACCAGCGCGAGTTTTTTTCACTTGACGAGCTTGTGGAAGCAGGGCTTCCTGAGTTCCTTGTGAAACGCATGCAGCTGGAACTGATGCGAAATCTGCAGGATTCGGTAACTCCGCCACAAAGTGACTGGGCGGATATGTCCACCGAGGCGGTCCGCAAAGCATGGGGCCGCTTCCTGGAGGCCATCCACGAAGAGATCCGGCTTCCTGCCAGTTTTTCGTCCTCGGTGATCGAGTCCTCAACGACTGACATACTTGAGCTGTTGGTCACTCCGCGGGCCTTCCTTCCCGAATATATCTTTGGGAGTGAGAGCAGGCTGGATTTGCAATCTATCAGACAGCGGTGCGAATGGGTTGTTGTCTATACCTATTTTGCAAATGCGCTGCCGCGTTTCATGGAGAAAAAAGGGCGTGCGTCGCTCACCAAGGAACAGGCCGATCGGATCATCGAGCGTCTGGACGAGCGCGTCACATCCCACTATACATCCCTGAACTGGGCGCAGCTTTTCGAGCCTTGGTTCCAGTTGCTCGGAGAAAAGGTGGAGCCCGGGCTCTTTGCTTCGTTTTTCCGGGACAAGGGCAAACCCGGTGTGGCACGGCTTTTTGACTCTGAAAAAGAGCCGATCCAGCGGACCCGCCTGATTGAAATCCTGTCCAAACCGCAGCTTGACGATATTGATGAAGAGTTTGAGGATGTGGGTGGAGAATTGATCGATGGCCCGGTACCTGAAAGTGTGATAGATCTTACGGAGGCCGATGAACAGGATGAACAGAGCGCAACGGATGATGCGTCCGACTCCGGGAAAGAGCAGGCATCTAAGGCAAAACTGAAACCGGAGCCGCGCAAGGATTCGGAAACAAAAACAGAGCCGGCAGGGGATGCTGATTCCAGCAAGGAGCCAGCCCAGACAGGAAACTCAGAGGCAGAGCAAAAAACTGCGGCAAAGGAGGAACAGGACTCCAAGAAAGAGCCGGAATCAAAGAAAGAGCAGGATTCAAAAAAGGAGTCGGAGCCCAAAAAAGAACAGGACTCCAAGAAAGAGCCGGAATCGAAGGCGGAGACGGAAAAGGAGTCACGCAAGCAGACGGAAAAGCAATCCGAGGATGGGGCCAAGCCGGAAGCATCAGATGAGAAGACACAGAAAAAGCAACAGGCAGAATCCACCCCGGAAGAAAAAAATAAGAAGACTGAGGATGAAGAGGATGCCAATCTTGTAGCCCATTACCAGAAAACCAATGGCAATGACAAGCACGATCCGCCCCTGATCTCAGTGCTCAAAAAAGACCCGGATGATGAAGAAGAAGAGGACTCCGCTCCTCTCTATTCAAAACTCAAACAGGAGCCTGAGGACGATGACGCCGACGATGTCCCCATCTGGCAGAAGTTCACCAGCGAGGATGACGGCGATACCGGAGAAGATGATTCCGCCCAGTCTGATGTAGAGAAGAAGGAGGAAGCGGCTCCGGGTGCCGTATCTCCTGAAGAGGTTGAGAAAGTGCGTTCGTATGCAAAGGATATGGAAAAGGAGTTCGTGGAGGAGCTTTTCGGAGGGGACGAAGATGCGTTTGTAGAAGCCATTGAGCATATAACCCGCCTTTCGAGCTGGAAGGAGGCCGGCAGCTACATCAGCCGGGAGGTTTTTGACAGGAACCAGATCGACATCTATTCGGATACGGCAATCTATTTCACGGACCGGATGCAGACCTATTTTCTGGAACGCGAGTGATCTGTCATGCGGCTATGGCTTAAAAAGTCGATGACATCAGGTAAGACCACGACAGGATCAACCTGCCATCAAAGCGGTTGCGTGTCAAAGGATGTTCACTTCCGGTTCTAGCGCGACGCCGAACCGTCCGGCAACTTCGGAGCGGATGTCATCCGCAAGGGCGAGGATGTCAGCACCGCTGGCGTTGCCGTGGTTGACCAGGATCAGGGCATGGTGTTCGTGTACGCCGGCATCGCCCACGCGTTTTCCTTTGAAACCGCACTGGTCTATCAGCCAGGCTGCTGGTATTTTGACCATGTCTCCCGCCGGATAGGAGGGGATTGCGGAGTGAAGCTCACTGAGCTTCCGGAACTGATCTGAGGTTATGACGGGGTTTTTGAAGAAACTGCCGGCATTGCCGGTGACGGCTGGGTCGGGCAGTTTGGATGAGCGGATTTTGCGCACGGCCCGGCTTACGTCGCTGATGTCCGGATTGCGGACACCCTCCGAATCGAGCACGGCTTTCAGGTTTCCGTAATCCAGACGCAGCCTGGGCTGCTTGCTGAGCCTGAGCGTGACGTTTGTGATCAGGTATTTTCCCTTGTGGGACCTCTTGAAGATACTGTCGCGATACCCGAAGCGACACATTTCGCGGTCGAAGGTGGTTTTCTCGCCTGTTTCAAGTTGGACCGCATCCAGCGAAATAAAAACGGACTCCAGCTCCACACCGTAGGCGCCGATGTTCTGGATGGGAGCGGCGCCTGTTTCACCGGGTATCATGGAGAGGTTTTCCAGTCCGCCCCAGCCACGCTGTGTGGTGAACCGGACAAGCTCGTCCCATTCGACACCCGCCCCGATACTGAGGACCACTTCACGATCATCTTCGGATATAACAGTTATGCCAGGAATCCGGATCTTCAACATGAGTCCGGGATAATCCCGGGTGATCAGGATGTTGCTACCACCGCCCAGGATTTGGCGTTGCAGTTTCTGGAATGTGTCGGTTTCCTGCAACCGGAAAAGATCCGATTCTTCGGTTAACTCCGCCCAAAACGCGGTTTTGGCTTCAATCCCGAAGGAGTTGAACGGTTTTAGGGAGATCCCTTTACGGATAAGTGATGTGGAAGATGGGCTCACGTCAGGTATTGGCCTTGTGGTAAAAAAATATTGCGAAATGTAAGCATTGCCATAACTAAATGCGGGAAAACTCGTAATACATTTAGAGGAATGATATCATTTTGATGCAGACAGTTCTCCCGTTTTTTGAAGGAATGCAATGCCGGAAGCGTTCGTGATGATGCGAATGCAGTTCCCTGCGGTCTTTCGACTTACTGATCTCGACCGGCTGCAGGTCAGATGGGCTAAAGCAATGGCTCACATATTCCATCCGGGTCGTCCGGCCCGAGGTCGTCCGGTCCGGCAGTTAACCTCCAGTCATACAGAGGTTTGGCAATGAAATCCTCAATAAAGAAAAAACAGGGAGTGGATCTCCGAAAGTATTATGTCATCAACCTGGAAGCGGGGTTCATCATCACTCTTGTGCTCCTGAACGTCCTGTTCCGGGTTCACTTCAATCCAACTTCGGAATTCCGGATAACAGCAGTTGAACAGGATGTCATTACCATGGAGGAAATCGTGCGCACAGAGCAGATTCAACGTCCGCCACCACCGCCCAGGCCCCCGGCTCCGCGTGTTGTGCCGAACGAAGAGATCGTAGAGGACGTGTATTTCGACCTGAGCACTGATTTCGACCTGGATATGGCACTGTATATTCCTGCTCCGCCGCCGGCCATGCCTGCAGAGGATGAAAAAGATCACATAGACGACCGTGAGATTTTCACCATTGTGGAAGAGATGCCGGTGCTTCTTGGAGGTGCGGCTGTCATTTATCAATACCTGAGATATCCCGAGATTGCACGCAGGGCAGGAATTGAAGGACGGGTGATTGTCCAGTTCGTCATCGACCGGGAGGGCAATGTCATTGATCCGGTAGTGGTGCGAGGCATTGGCGGGGGGTGCGATGAGGCGGCACTGGAAGCCGTCACACACCTCAAGTTCTCACCCGGCCGCCAGCGCGGGCGACCGGTCAAGGTGCGCTACTCCCTGCCGATCATTTTCAGGTTGTCAAGCTGAACCGGGAAGCCCCCCGGTCAGGGAGGACTTCTCATCAATAAAAACCTGCGGCACTTCTGGGTATCCAGGAACCGGTTTAGGGTACATTGTGAATAAATGAATAAAAAAAGGGTGGCGAACTCAATCGCCACCCTTTTGCTTTGGGGTAATAGCCAGATTTTTATATCCTCTGGCAGGATCGGGGTAAATTAGAAGCGCTCTGGCTCCATTCCCCACTTGCTGGGGGAGCGCCACAGACTGGAGCGCAGAAGTTCACGCATGAAGAGGAACTCTTTTGGGAGTCTGTCGTAGAGTTTCGAGAACAGCTCCTCGTGTCCGAGTACTTCCTCTTTCCACACTTCACTGTCAACGGACATCAGGTCATTGAACTCTTCTTCCGTGAAGTTTTCAAGTCCGCGCCAGTCGATGTCCTTGTGACGTGGCATCCATCCAAGCGGGCTTTCCAGAGCGAAGGCTTTTCCACGCACCCGCTCAACAACCCACTTGAGCACGCGCATGTTTTCGCCGAAACCGGGCCAGATGAACTTGCCGTTTTCGTCGGTGCGGAACCAGTTCACGCCGAAGATACGCGGCGGGTTGGGCAGCTCGCGGCCGATTTGCAGCCAGTGGTTGAAGTAGTCAGCCATGTGGTAGCCCATGAAAGGCAGCATGGCGAACGGGTCGCGACGTACTTTGCCAAGCGTACCGGCAGCAGCGGCTGTCATCTCGGAGCCCATGGTAGCGGCCATGTAGACACCAAAATTCCAGTTGACCGACTGGTAGACCAGAGGCACAGCGGTGCTTCGGCGTCCGCCGAAGATGAAGGCCTTGATCGGTACACCGGCGGGATCTTCCCATTTCGGATCGATGGACGGGCATTGCGCCGCAGGAGCGGTGAAGCGTGCATTTGGATGCGCTGCAGGCTTGCCCGAGTTGGGGTCGTATTTCTCACCGCGCCATGTTGTAAGGTTGGCGGGAGCTTCTTTTGTCATGCCTTCCCACCAGACATCGCCGTCTTCGGTGAGGGCACAGTTGGTAAAGATGCTGTTTTTACTGACGGAAGCCATGGCGTTCGGATTTGACTTCTCGTTGGTGCCGGGAGCCACTCCAAACCATCCCGCTTCGGGGTTGATGGCGCGAAGCTGGCCGTCCTCATCCCTTTTGATCCATGCGATATCGTCACCGATCGTGGTAACTTTCCATCCTTCCATTTCTTTGGGCGGGATGAGCATGGCAAAGTTGGTCTTGCCGCAGGCGCTAGGGAAAGCGGCGGCAACATAGGTCTTTTGCTTCTCAGGTGATTCCACTCCAAGGATCAGCATGTGCTCGGCCAGCCAGCCTTCATCGCGGGCCATGGTGGAGGCAATGCGCAAGGCAAAGCACTTCTTGCCAAGCAGGGCGTTTCCGCCGTATCCGCTTCCGAAGGACATAATGGAACGCTCTTCGGGGAAGTGGCTGATGTATTTGGTGTCATTGCAGGGCCAGGTTACATCTTTCTGTCCTTTTTCCAGGGGAGCGCCTACGGAATGCAAGCACTTGACGTAGTCACCATCTTTGCCCAGGACATCCATCACCTTCTTTCCGATTCGGGCCATGATGCGCATGTTGACCACGACATAGGCAGAGTCGGTAATCTCAACGCCGATCTGTGAAATCGGTGAACCGATCGGGCCCATGCTGAACGGGATGACGTACATCGTGCGGCCTTTCATGCAGCCGTCGAAAAGTTTGCCCAGCGTAGTCTTCATCTCAGCGGGATCCATCCAGTTGTTGGTGGGACCTGCGTCTGCTTTTCTTCTGCTGCAGATGTATGTGCGTTCTTCTACGCGAGCCACGTCGGAAGGATCCGAGAAAGCGGCATAACAACCGGGACGCTTTTTCTCGTTCAGTTTGATGAAGGTTCCACCGTCAACAAGAAGCTGGCAGAGGCGATCATATTCTTCCTGGGTTCCATCGGCCCATTCAATTTTATCGGGCTTGGTCAGGGCGGCTGTTTTTTCCACCCACTCAATAAGCTTGCTGTGCTTAACCCACTCAGGATGTTTCATAACAATACTCCAGTGATTAGAGGTTTACAATATCGGCTTGGTTTGCCATTTATAAAGTCTGTTTGCTTTGGTATCCATATCGGAGAGACAGTCGCACTCTCCGCCCTGCATGTCAGGCAACGCCGTACTGCTTCAGATAACCGAACAGATTTTTCTATAACTGTGATGATTGAATCACAACGTTAATGATTCACCTATCTTTTTCAAAAACAATGATACACTTTGAATTTGAAGTTTAAATTAAGAATGTGTTTTCCCAACATTTTATTTTGCCTTTTTGCAGGTTTCGGCCTGCATCATCAAGCGATGTCCGACCTCAGGCGCTGCATGGTGGCAAGCTTAATCAAACAGGAAGGTAGATCTTGAATTCGGCACCGCCTTCCTCTGGATTTGAAACCCGGATCTTCCCGCCATGTTTTTGGAGGATCTGTTGTGATATCGAAAGTCCGAGCCCCAGTCCAAAACTGGTATTTTGTTGTTTGGTGGTGAAATTCGGCTTGAATATCTCGCTCATCACAGACGATGGGATACCCGGTCCGCTGTCTTTGATGGATACCCAGACGTACCGATCATCGTGACCGCATGAAATGACCAGCTCACCACGGTCCTCCATCGCATCACAGGCATTGATGATGATATTGGTCCAGACCTGGTTTATCTCACCGGTGATGATGTCAATAGGCGGGATATCCGAGAAATTCAGGATTACGTCCACTTTCTTAAGCCGGTTGGAAAGCAGCAGCAATGTGTCGTTGAGCCCGTCACGAAGATCGGCCTTCTCGTATTTTCCTTTGTCCTGTCTGCTGTAACTTTTAAGGCTGGAGACGATTTCCCCGATCCGTTTTGTGCTGGACTGCAGGTTCCTCAAAAAGTACCCGCTCTCATAAAACAGGATCATACTTTCCAGTTCGGAGCGTCGGGAAGCGTTGGGTTTATCACCAATCTGCTCTTTTATAAACGTAAGCGCATCATCGCTCATGGAAGTAACTTTCCTGAGGAGGCTTCTTGGAAGGTCCGGGTACTCCTTTTCCCACTCCTTCAGCTTCTCGCGCTGTTGGTCGGAGTCGCGCAGTACGCGTTGCAAGCCGAGCCGGAAGAATTTGTCGTAATGGTGGCCCTGGTCCGGATCAGCTTTGTGGATGATTTCGGGCAGGTATTCCAGAAGGTTGTCCGAGGCCCTGAGCATGGCCGCTGCCGGGTTGTTGATCTCGTGGGCGATGCCCGCTACCAGCTGGCCGAGTGTCGCCATCTTTTCCTGGCTGATGAGCCGGTGCTGGGTCTCTTCCAGCTGTTTGAGCGCTTCCCGGAGGTGGTTGCGCTCTCGCTCCAGGGTATCGTTGATGCTTTCAAGCTCAACATGGACCGAAACAACGTGATGATATCTGTCGATCAGGTTGCCGATGATAAGCTGCTGTGCCAGCTGAGCGGCCTCGTCGCGGCTGCGCTGAAGCTCCAGGAAATCCTTCTCCTTCATCTTAATGGCCTTGCACGGGCTGGCGGCAACGGCCGTTGTCAAAACCGGTTCCCCGGTCACAAATGAGATCAGCCCGACAAAAGCACCCGGTCGAAGCCAGTCCACGGTGATGTTTCGGCCTCTGGGAGTCTTTTTCGAGAGTTGCACCGTTCCTTCCAGCAGAATGAACACCGACTCGTTGAAATCCCCCTCGTTGAAAAACACATCATCTTTGTCAAACTCCAGCACCTCCACATCAAATGCCTTTGATGCCTCAAGATATTTGGCTATCTGACTGGTGATACGGCTTGGATCCTGCAGCCAGTTTTTTGCAAAGTTCAGAATCATTGTTGTTACCCTGCTAAGGGGTTTCATTCCATGTTGGCCGGATATTCAAGCGGAGTCCGGACCGATGATAGCGTAAACGTGCGAGCCGTCATACCGGACTACTCGTCGCTGATGCTCCTGCGCGTGCGAATGGATTCCGAGATCTTTTCGGCATCCAGCGTGGCCATGAACGGCAGTATGTTCTCCTCCTCCTCAATTACAAAGTCGGTCAGGAGTTTGACGGCCACCTCCAGGAGCTCTTCACGGGTCCATGGCTTGGCAATATAGTGGTGAAGCCGGGCCTCATTGAGCGCCCTGACCGTATCATCCAACCCGGCCTGACCGGTGAGGAGTACTTTGCGTGAAGAGTGCAATGTCTCATCCTTGTGCAGTTCTATGAGCAGCTCCACGCCATTGTCTCCCGGCAGAATGTGGTCACAGACGATCAGTCCGATCTTCTTGCCGTCAGATATGAGCTTTTCGACAACTTGACGGGCTTCTTCAGCGGAATTGGCTGTTTCTATCGGGAACTGTTCTTCCAGCTTTTCCAGATCCCGTACCACCGCATCCAGCACCTCCTGTTCGTCTTCGATGCACAAAATAAAAATGTCTGATCTTTCCATAGGGCAGATTTATAAAATCGCAGTTAAGGTTAATTAGTGACAAGCGGCCAGTAGAAAACGGCATAGGCAAGGATAAGCATGACTCCCACCGTTCCAATGATGACACCGACCTTGGCCATGTCTTTAGTGCGGATGATGCCGGTAGACATGGCAATGGCATTAGGCGGGGTGGATATGGGCAGTGCCATGGCAAGGCTGCAGGCTACGGCAATCACCACACCGGTGATAAGCAGGTTGAAACTGTCACCCATCACCCCGGATGTGTGCAGGCTGATGACGAGGGGCATCAACAGCGTGGCGGTAACGGTGTTGGACAGGAAGTTGGACATGGCTACAGCCACCAGTCCAAATACCAGGATCAGTGTGACATAACCCATGGCGCCCCATTCAAATCCGGAGATCATCCACACCGCCAGGCCGGTCTTGTCCATGCCGATTCCAAGCGATATGCCGCCAGCCATGAGCCAGAGCACATCCCATGGGAGGTTGCGGATGTCGTTTTTACCTAGGATTCGTCCGGTCACCAGGGCGGCAACCGGCAGGAAGGCGACCATGCTGCTGGGTATGCCATGCTGGTTTTCGGTGACCCAGAGCAGGACCGTAGCCCCGAAAATGACATACAGTCCGATGGCTTTCGCCGAAAGGTTCAGCTTTCCCTTCATCTCCAGCTTGAATTTGTCCACGCTTGGCGGGAAGAAGGTCAGCAGCAGCCACCAGGCAAAAACCAGCATGACAATTACCAGGGGAGCGGCCACTATGATCCAGTCTGTGAAGGAGATGGACTTCCCGTAGTCGGTCAGTGCGGCTATGACAATGGCATTGGGCGGCGTACCAATAGGTGTGGCAATGCCCCCGATATTGGCTGCAATGGGAATGGATAGGGCGAGGCCGAACTTGAAACGGTCCCCGGGCTCAAGCTGGGCAATGATCGGAAGGATGACCGTCACCATCATGGCTGCTGTGGCGGTATTGCTCATGAACGCCGACAGGGCCGCAGTGACAAGCATCAGGCCAAGGATGATGAACCGGGGTTTTGAACCGAACGGGGAGAGCAGATATCGGGTCAGGTTTTTGTCCAGATTGTACTTGACCGAAGCTTCCGCCAGCATGAATCCGCCAAGGAAGAGGATAATGATGGGGTTGGCAAGGGTGCCAATGTAATCTGTGTAGCTGTTCGGTTTGTAGCCGACGAGCCGGTGTCCGGTATCCGTGACAATGGCCTTGTCTGTTGACAGCTGATCACTGCGTACAATCACGTGCTGCCCGTTGCGCTCAACGATTTCCACCACAACAGCTTCTGTCACCCCGGGTTCCACAGCAACAAGCACCGTATTCTCATCCTTCAGTGCCTGGGTTGGAATCTGCCAGGTATTCTCCTGCAGCTGCACGGGTTCACCGGTCGGCAATTTGGCATCCATGAACATGGGCCCCTGCGAACTCAGGAGTATGATCTGAAGAAAGATCACCAGCATGGACGTGGCATATATCGGAATGGGTTCAAACATCCAGAATATGGCCGCCATGAGAAAAATGCCGAGCCCGATCTGGCCGGCAAAAGAGAGAGATCCCAGAGGGATCAGGAAGGGCAGAATCAGGCCAAAAAGGCCCAGTAACAGTCCAATCGTTTGTACGGGGGTCATTCCCGAAAAGCCCAGTTTCATCTGTTTAAAAATTTTGATTTATGAGGTCAGATAGAATGTCCATGACGTTTTTAATCATACTTCTGTGTGTCGGGGATATTGCCCGGTCATGAACATTTCATCTGTTTAAAATCATTGGATTCATAAGGTCAGATAGAATGTCCATGACGTTTTTAATCATACTCCTGTGTGACCGGGAGATGCCCGGTCATGGACATTTCATGTGTTTAAATTATTTGATTTACAAGGTCACATAGAATATTCATGACAAATTTAAACATACTACTGTGTGTCAGTGCCACAGTCATGAATATTTCATCTGTTTTAGTTTTTTTGATTTATAAGGTCAGATAGAATGTCCTTGACGTTTACAGTCATGCATCTGTGTGTCCGGAATGATACCCGGCCACGTTCATATCATACAGCTTAACTTCTTAAAAATATGTGTTTTTGGCCTTGTAGTAATGGTACGTCTTCTATTTGAATGAAATATGAAGCGCATTGTCGAGGAGCGGTCCCGCCCGTTGCGGGATGATTGCCAGCTCCCTGAGAAGTCATCCGGAGGCCAAAGCTCCCCGGGCAATCCACGTATTTTTTTAGAATTTTTCATGAATTGGTGGTACATTTACAAAGCAATTTGCCAAGGGATTATCCCGGGGAATAGTCAATTGTTTTTATGCCGGTCCGCACCCGGCCTGACCTCAGTAAACTATTGTGACGGCTGCAGTGCTTGTTTGGGTGTCCGGCAAAGCCACTGGATATTATTATTCTGCATGGACTTGTCCTCAAGATAACACCTTTTTTGAAGTTACTAACTACAATCGGGTAATACTATGATGAACAAAGTAAAATATGTATATGTCTTCGGTGGTGGAAAGGCCGACGGTGACCGCACCATGAAGGAACTGCTTGGTGGCAAGGGTGCCAACCTTGCCGAAATGAGCGGCATGGGGCTGCCGGTCCCTCCGGGCATGACAGTCACGACCGAAGCCTGTGACCACTATTACAAGAATAACGAGCAGTGGCCGGAAGGTCTTGAAGAGCAGTTGCGTGAAGGCATTGCCTTCCAGGAAGAGCAGATGGGTGCAAAGCTGGGCGACCCCAAAAACCCTCTGCTGCTATCGGTGCGCTCCGGTGCCGCAGCCTCCATGCCGGGTATGATGGACACCGTCCTGAATCTTGGACTGAATGACGAGGTGGTGGAAGGACTTGCCGAAAAGACCGGCAACGAGCGTTTTGCCTTTGACAGCTACCGGCGCTTCATCGACATGTTCGGCGACGTGGTTATGGGTGTTTCCCACGACCTGTTTGAAGAGGCCATGGAAAAACTTAAGGAAGAGAAGGGCGTCACCAATGACACAGATCTGACCGCGGCGGATCTCAGAGAGCTTGTGGATCGCTTCAAGGCCATTTACCGACAGAGTACCGGTTACATGTTCCCCTCGGATCCCATGGAGCAGCTGCGCTATTCCGTCAATGCCGTGTTCGGGTCATGGATGGCCGACCGCGCCGTGAGATACCGCCAGATCAACAAGATCACCGGCCTTATAGGAACCGCCGTGAACGTTCAGGCCATGGTTTTCGGAAATATGGGAGAAACCAGCGGGTCGGGCGTTCTCTTTACACGTGATCCCAGCACCGGAGAAAACAAACTTTATGGTGAGCATCTCAGGAATGCCCAGGGAGAGGATGTTGTGGCCGGTATACGTACACCCGAGCCTCTTGAAACACTCGAGCAGGAGATGCCGGAGGTCTACGCCGAGCTTGAAAAGCTTACCCGAAAGCTTGAGAAAGACTATGCGGACATGCAGGATATTGAGTTCACCATCCAGGAAGGCAAACTCTTCATCCTCCAGACAAGAAACGGCAAGAGAACCGGTGCCGCCGCTCTCAAGATTGCCGTTGATTTTGTTGAGGAAGGATTGGTCACCAAAGAGGTTGCTGTGGGTAAAATGGTATCCACAGGGCAGCTCGATCAGCTTCTGCATCCCCAATTCGACGAAAAAGCGATAAAAGAGAAAAAGGTGATTGGCAAGGGGCTGCCGGCATCGCCTGGTGCCGCCGTTGGACGTGTCTACTTTACACCCCAGGAAGCGGAAGAAGCACATGTGGAAGGGGAAAAAGTGATCCTTGCCAGGGTCGAGACCAGCCCGGATGATGTTGGTGGAATGCACGTGGCCGAGGGGATCCTAACATCCCGCGGAGGCATGACCAGCCACGCGGCCGTTGTGGCACGTGGATGGGGCAAGCCCTGTGTGGTCGGATGCGACGGTATCGTCATCAACTACAAGACCAAATCCATGACCGATGGCAAGCAGACCATCAAGCAAGGTGACTGGGTTTCGATAAACGGAACAACCGGCGAAGTCGTGCTTGGACAATTGCCGCTTGAGCCGCCAAAAATGAGCGACGACTTCAAGAAGTTCATGGAATGGGTGGATACGTTCCGCACCATGAAAGTGCGCACCAACGCCGATCGCGGTGAGGATGCCACCAAAGCAAGGGAGTTCGGAGCCGAGGGTATCGGTCTGTGCCGTACCGAGCATATGTTCTTCGAAGGCGAGCGCATCATCGACGTTCGCCGCATGATCATGAGTGACAAGGAGAAGGACAGGCGCAAGGCTCTCGATAAACTGCTTCCCTATCAGAAACAGGATTTCATGGAGATCTACGAGGCGCTTGACGGCCTGCCTGTCACGATTCGCCTGCTGGATCCCCCGCTACATGAGTTCCTCCCGCATGACGCGGAAGAGATGGAGAAACTAGCCAAGCAGCTTGACATGAGCTTCGACAAGGTGAAAGGACGTGTATCCGTCCTTCAGGAAGCCAATCCCATGCTGGGACATCGCGGATGCCGCCTGGGAATCACCTTCCCGGAGATCACGGAAATGCAGACCCGTGCCATCATTGAGGCGGCCATCGAGGTGCAGGATAAAGGCATGAAAGTTTTGCCCGAAATCATGGTTCCGCTCATTGGAACTGCCGAAGAGTTTGAAGATCAGAAAGCGGTAATCAAAAACACCGCCGAGAAGGTCCTCGAAGAGACCGGCAAGAAGCTGGATTATCTGATCGGTACCATGATCGAGGTGCCGCGGGCCGCCCTCACGGCGGATCAGATTGCTGCGCTTGCTGATTTCTTCTCTTTTGGCACCAACGACCTTACCCAGATGACGTTCGGGTTCAGCCGCGATGATATCGGCAAATTCCTGCCGGAGTATCTGGAGAAGAAAATCCTGCCACAGGATCCGTTCCAGACTCTTGACCAGAACGGTGTTGGCAAGCTTGTATCCGAAGCGGTCACACTGGCCCAGAAGGTAAAGCCGGAGATCAAGCTTGGCATCTGCGGTGAGCATGGTGGGGATCCTGAATCCATCGACTTCTGCTTCAAGCAGGGCCTTGACTATGTCTCATGTTCGCCTTTCCGCGTTCCGATTGCTCGGCTGGCAGCGGCACAGTCAGCTCTGCTGGAGAAAAGCGAATAACGCCGGCCCGGTTGGATCCATCCCCGCAGGATGGCATTCCTGCCGGTTATACCTAATGAAAATAAGCACCCGTCAGCAACGACGGGTGCTTTTTTTTTGGTGCGCCCGGCAGGGCGCATCCGACACGATGTAATGAATACGAATCAAAAGAGCAATAAGAAAAGTATTATGTTTTTGGCTTCAAAAAATAGATGCCTCATATTTTTATACCATTTCCTAAGCCTATTGTATAAAGAAAGATACATGCGATTAACTTGTAATTAATTAAAGCAAAAATCGCTTTTGATATTAACTAATTTCATTGATAAAAAACCAGAATAATTGTTGGTTCATGTCCATTTTTGAATTGTGAATAGAATTCTTATGTTTATAGAGATGTATCACTTAAAAAATAATATGGACTTATAAAACAGCACAATTTTCCTGTAGAAGGTTATAAATGTGTATCCTAATGATGCGCAATATGTTACGACAATGTCCACGAATAATTATCAGGACAAAAAATAAAAATCGAAAATAAAAAAACAGGAGTATCTCTTATGAGAATCACATTACCGTTTTTTTTAATATTCACTTTCACTTTTCTAGACGTTTTTTCGGCTCATGCCGTAACTCCCAATATGAGTCAGCAGAATCCCGGATCCTATCTGCTCTCCAATACCTTCGCACCCAGCGCTTCGCTCAGTAATCTGGGGTATTCCGGGTCGGCCACATCAGCCGGTCACCATGAACCGTCATTGCATGTAGGCGGTGCCGTCCGCTACAATCTGCTGCTTACCAACTATGAAAGCGGAACAGATGCAACCGACGGTGCCTTTACCTTTGACACGTGGCGGATCAATGTGGTCTATGATAATCCTGGTGGGATTGGCCTCAACTTCGAATATCGCTTCTACCCGACATTCGGAACCCATTTCATCAAGCAGGGCTGGCTCGAGTACTCACTGAGCGAACAGACGGAAGTACAGCTCGGTGTGACCCAGGTGCCTTTTGGTAACCTGCAGTACAACTCCAATAGCTGGTGGTTCAGCCTGGCATACTATGTCGGCCTGGAAGATGACCACGACATGGGTATCAAATTTACTCGTACAACGGATAACTTCCAGCTCGACCTTGCCTACTTCTATCAGCCCGAACCCGAAGGACCTCCCGCACAATTCGGAACAGGCGGATCAGGACGTTACTCCTATGACGTCATTCACGGTGATAACGCCAGCCTGACAGAGCGAAACCAGTTCAACATTCGCGGAGCATTCCTTATGGACAATGGAGAGTTCGGTGCCTCGCTGCAATACGGACAGCTTTATAATTCAGTCCTGGATCAATTTGACGGCCGGTTTGCTGCCGCCGTTCACGGTAGCTTCTCGTTCGGGAACTTTACCGTAATGCCCCAATTCTTGTACTATTCCATGGATGCCGTGGATAATGACGGCCGGGATCTGAGTACAGTGTTCATGGGTGCCTACGCCATTCCTTATGAAGTTTCTACGGAAGCATGGATGGCCACACTCGGGCTGTCATACTCACTGGATGTGGATATTGGACCTGTCACCAATCTCACCTTCTACAATGACTTCAGTTACATGGAGAACCAGGTTGGAGAAGGCAGTACTTGGCGGGCGACCGGCGACGACCTGACCCTCGCCGACAATTTCGAATCCACCATCCAGAATATAACCGGCTTTCTGATTTCGGCCGGACCGGTATTCACTTACGTGGATATCGCACAGGGAATCAACCAACCCTGGCTTACTGACTTTTTCGGTGTCGGCGTAGGTCCCGGACACGAAGACCTGGGACTGGGTGATTCCGAATACAACATCCGCTTCAACATCAACATTGGATTCTATTTCTAAACGGAAGAAATACGCATGCCGGTCGTGCGCAGCCAAATCGCGTCATGGTTGAGATGGCCCGATATGGTGTTTGATCGCCATTTCAGATCTTCTTGATTGTGAACGTAGAAAACCATGAAAGTGGTCGCAAGATCCTATGGTTAAGCAACCCGGCATGATGTGCCATGGCAGCTGAAAAACAGCTGTGATTATTTTTTGAACGCAAAAAGAGGAAAGGATTATGCAACGAAACACCACCTCATTACTTAAAAGCAGCTGGACAGCCATCGCCTTTGCCGTAGTGGCTGTTCTTGGCCTGCAGGCATGTGATGCAGAAACCGACGAGATCCGGCTTGGATACGTGCTCTGGGACTCCGAGATCGCATCCACCCATGTGGTTGCAGCCATCATTGAAGATGAGCTGGGACATGATGTAAACCTGACGGCTGTTGATGCCGGACCGATGTGGACCGGCATGGCACGCGGTGATTTTGATGCCATCGTAGCGGCCTGGCTTCCCGGTACGCATGCCGCCTATCTGGAGCAGACCCAGGATGATATCGTTAACCTAGGCCCCAACCTGGAAGGGGCCAAGATCGGCTGGGTAGTCCCCGAATACGTACCTGTCAACAGCATCGAAGAGCTGAATGACTATGTGGATGAATTTGACGGTCAAATTACCGGTATTGATCCCGGAGCCGGGCTCATGGCAGCCAGTGAAGAGGCCATAGAACTCTATGAACTTGATTACAACCTGCTCTCCGGTTCCGACGCCGCCATGACGGCTGCTCTTGAGAGAGCTATCGACCGCGAAGAGTGGGTTATTGTTACCGGCTGGACCCCGCACTGGAAGTTTGCGGCCCATGATCTCAAATACCTTGAGGATCCACGTGGAGCTTTTGGTGATGCCGAGCACATTGCCACCATCGTGACCCCTGGCCTGGAAGATCGTCATCCGGATGTATTCAGCTTCCTTGATAATTTCTTCTGGACTCCCGAAGAGATGGGCGAAGTCATGATCTACATTGAGGAAGGAATGGAGCCTTTTGATGCCGCCCGTCAGTGGATTGCCGACAATCCGGACCGTGTCAATGAATGGCTCAACTGACCTTATGTCATGGTAAACCGTGATTCATGGCAAGCCGTCTGTCATGGCAACCCATGAACTATGTAAACCTGTGTATCACGGCAAACCATGTATGATGATAAACCGTATGGTGCACCCTGAACCGGTGCACCATTTTTTAACCCTGCCGGGATGAGGGGATGCCGGTTCTTTTATCGTGGTATTCCATCCGTCCGGCAATTCAGCACTACAATACGCAATCAAACAGTACGGTATGAGTGAAATCATTACAGTCCGGAATCTGTACAAAATTTTCGGAGACAATCCGAAAAAAGCCATTCAGGCCCTGAAAGAGGGCAAATCAAAGGACGAAATTCTCCGTAAACACAAGCAGATCGTGGGAGTCCAGGACATCAACTTTACAGTCCGGGAAGGAGAAATATTTGTATTGATGGGGCTGTCCGGAAGCGGAAAATCGACATTGCAGCGCCTCATCAACCGCCTGCACGAGCCCACAAGCGGCGAGATCGTAATCAACGGCACAGATATCGTCAAGCTCAAACAGAAGGAATTGCGGCAATTCCGGCGCAACAATTTCTGTGGAATGGTCTTTCAGAATTTTGCGATCCTGCCTCACCGCACCGTGCTTGGCAATGTGGAGTTTGGGCTTGAGTTGCAGGGTGTTGATAAGGACGAGCGACAGGAAAAAGCCAGGAAGATCATCAAACTGGTAGGGCTTGATGGCAACGAAGACAACTACCCATCACAGCTTTCGGGTGGTATGCAACAGCGTGTCGGCCTGGCGCGTGGGCTGGCTGTGGACGCCGACATCCTGCTGATGGACGAGGCGTTCAGCGCCCTGGACCCTCTGATCCGGCGCCAGATGCAGGACGAACTGCTCGAACTTCAGGCACGGATGAAGAAAACCATCCTCTTCGTAACCCATGACCTGGACGAGGCCTTCCGCCTGGGCGATCGTATCGCGATCATGAAAGACGGGCTCATTGTCCAGATCGGCACCGCAGAAGAAATTATATCCAGTCCGGCCGACGAATATGTCAGGACCTTTGTGGAAGACATGGACCGGTCCGCCGTGCTGACAGCCGGAACGATCATGCTGCCGGTCAAGGAACGCGCCTTTACCGGGGACGGCCCGCGTACCATTCTGCGCAAGATCAGAAAATTTGGCCTTTCAGGTATACTCGTGACAGACTCCAAAAGGCATCTGAAAGGGTATATCCTCGCCAAAGAGCTCGCTGAATTTTTAGAGAAGAACAAGAAGAAAGAAGACCTGAAAATGGATCCCTCGCTGATAAGGGAGGCTGCCTATGTGGACCGTGACATGCCCCTGAACGAGGTGATCAATGTTTACCAGGAAGCGGACTACGGCCCGATAGCGGTAGTCGACTCCGACCAGCGACTGGAGGGAGTGATCGTCCGGGGAGCCATTATAGCGGCTTTGTCCGAAGGGTATGAAATCGAGCCGAACAACGGTTCTGATGACCTCAAAAAGGAAGAAGACAAGTAACACCCTCACGAATTACCATTACTTACAGCTACTGAACCCATGTTTCCATTCCGAATTCCAATACGAGACTGGATATCCGACGCTGTCGATTATCTGGTCAGTGAATATTCCGCCGTATTTGACGCCTTCAGTGCCCTGGTCTATTTTCTTGTAGACAATCTGAAAGACGGGATGATGGCAATTCATCCCCTGGCGCTGATCATCGTAATTGCAGCCATAACCCTTAAGATGGCCGGCTGGCGGATGGCGCTTTTTGCCATAATTGGGCTGTTACTGTCAGAAAACATCGGCTTGTGGAGTGCATTTGTGGAGACGCTTGCCCTGGTTCTGACAGCCGAGCTGCTGGTTATGGTGGTCGGTTTGCCGCTTGGGGTACTGGCAGCCCGAAAAGACGGCTTCCACTCCGTTATCCGGCCTGTTCTTGATTTCATGCAGACTATGCCTGCATTTGTTTATCTCATTCCGGCAGTGATGTTTTTCGGGCTGGGCCTGGTACCCGGAGTGGTCGCAACCTTTGTTTTCGCTTTGCCACCACTCATACGGTTGACCAATCTCGGGATCCGGCAAGTACCCAAAGAACTTGTGGAGGCCGCCGATGCGTTCGGCGCCACGGGATCCCAGAAGCTGTTTAAAGTTCAGATTCCGGTGGCGATGCCCACCATTATGGCCGGCGTCAACCAGTCCATCATGCTCGGCCTCTCCATGGTGGTGATTGCCGCCATGATCGGCGCCGGCGGACTCGGTGAGGATGTGCTTCGCGGCATCCAGCGGCTGCAGGTCGGCCAGGGATTTGAAGCCGGTCTGGTCGTGGTGATCATGGCCATCATTCTTGACCGCATCACGGCCGGTTTTGCCGACCAAGGTTCCAAGTCCTGAGGCCGATTAGCCGTCGATTTGATGCTGGATGAGATATTTGCTATGTTCGCTCAGATGAAAAGTGAGGGCACAGCCATCGATTTGCCGTATCGAAGGGAAACAATAGCAATTCCGAACGTGTCCCGGACTCTGACGCATTCAGAAGTCCAATGTCCAAAAACCAATGAAAGGAGGTTTAATGTCGTTGCATAAAAAGCTGAATTTGGATGTAAATCCATACGTCTTTTTTATTTCCATTATAATTATTCTGGTGTTCCTGTTTTTTGGTGTTTTTTTCACCGAGGGTACCGCCAGGGTGTTTGACGCGGTCCAGGCATTCATCGTTGGGCAGATGGGATGGCTGTACGTACTGTCATTTGCGCTCTTCCTTGTTTTTGTGGCCTATCTGTTCTTCAGTCGCTTCGGGAAGATCAGGCTTGGTCCGGACGATTCCGAACCCGATTACAGTTACGCATCCTGGTTCACCATGCTTTTCAGTGCCGGTATGGGCATTGGTCTGGTCTTTTTCAGTGTGGCCGAACCCATGTTCCACTATCTTGCACCGCCTACCATGGAAGGTCAGACGCTGGAAGCAGCACGGGAAGCCATGCGACTGACCTTTTTCCATTGGGGATTCCACCCATGGGCCATGTACATCATCGTAGCAATGTCGCTGGCCTACTTCCACTTTCGCAAAGGCCTGCCGCTGTCCATCCGCTCCGCTTTTTATCCGCTTCTTGGCGAACGAATTTATGGATGGATGGGAAACACGATCGATATCGTGGCCATCTTCGGGACCATGTTCGGCGTGGCCACATCACTCGGCCTCGGCGTGATGCAGGTCAATGCCGGCCTGGAATACCTGTTCGGAATTGATATATCCACCAATATTCAAATTCTGCTGATTGCTGGAATCACGGCCATAGCGACCACATCGGTTGTTTTGGGCCTGGACAAGGGGATTCGCGTGCTGAGTAACTTCAATATGACGGTAGCTGTAGGGCTCATCATATTTGTCTTCATCGTCGGCCCCACCATCTATCTGCTCAACGCCACAGTGGAAAATACCGGATATTACCTGCAGAACCTGATTCAGTCGACATTCTGGATGGGGACCTTCGACGGAGATGGCACAGGCGACTGGCTCGGTGGATGGACCCTTTTCTACTGGGGCTGGTGGATTGCGTGGTCCCCGTTTGTAGGGACATTTATTGCGCGTATTTCAAGAGGACGCACCATTCAGGAATTTATCGCAGGTGTTCTTCTGGTGCCCACGGCATTTACGTTCGTCTGGCTGACTGTTTTTGGCAATACGGGCCTCAGCATGGAGATGTCCG
>SLNO01000031.1 GCA_007132975.1 Balneolales bacterium | reverse complement strand
CCTCAAAGAGTGAATTGGACCATGCCGGACCAAGACCGTGCTTGTTTTTCGAGTACGGGGTGGTTGGCAGGTTTCCGCCGTAGATGGAGGAACAGCCGGTGGCGTTGGCAATGATCATGCGATCGCCGTAAAGCTGGGTGATCAGCTTCACATAAGGCGTCTCACCACATCCCGCGCAGGCACCCGAAAACTCGAAGAGTGGCTGCAGGTACTGCGACCCCTTGACCGTGGCCACCTTGAGCTGATTGCGGTCAAACTCGGGAATCTTGAGGAAGAAGTCCCAGTTCTCACGCTCATTTTCAAGATGCGGTTCAATTTTGTCCATGTTGAGCGCCTTGCGTCCAACTTCCTGCTTGTTCTTGGCGGGACACACTTCCACGCAAAGTTCACAAGCTGTACAGTCTTCCGGCGAAACCTGGATGCTAACCATGGTATTGTCGGGCCATTCGCGTCCTTTTGCCTTCATGGACTTGAAGGTCGGGGGCGCATCGGCAAGCAGCTTTTCATCGAAGGCCTTGATACGGATCACCGCATGCGGGCAGACCATGGCGCACTTGCCGCACTGGATGCAGACATCGGGATCCAGCACAGGGATCTCATGGGCGATGTTCCGCTTCTCGTAGCAGGTGGTGCCTGTCGGGAACGTACCGTCCACCGGCATCTTGCTAACCGGCAGGTAATCGCCGTTACCGGCGGTGATCTCACCGATTACATCGGTGACGAACTCGGGAATATCCTTGCCTACGACCGGATCGAGCATTTTCTTGCTTGTGGTAACCTTGCCAGGCACCTTCAGCTCAAACATGTGCTCGACTGAATTATCGACCGCGGCAAAGTTGCTCTTGACGATCTTCTCGCCCTTCTGGCCGTATGTTTTCTGGATGGCATCCTTGATGGCCGCAATGGCTTTATCCCTCGGCAGGATGTCGGAGATGGCAAAGAAACAGACCTGCATCACGGTGTTGATGCGGTTGCCCATTCCGCTGTCGCGCGCCACTTTGTAACCGTCAATTGCAAAGACACGGATCTTCTTGTCGATGATCTGCTGCTGCACTTTATCCGGCAGCTCATCCCAGAGTTCATCGGGCCCGTACTGTGTGTTCAGCAGGAAGGTCGCTCCTTCGCGGGCATTCTTGAGCATGTCCATGCGCTCGATAAACCGGAACTGGTGACAGGCCACAAAGTCGGCCTCGTCGATCAGATACGCCGATCGGATCGGGTCCGGACCGAAGCGCAGGTGCGAGGTGGTCATGGATCCCGACTTCTTGGAGTCGTAAACGAAGTAGCCCTGGGCAAAGAAATCGGTGGTGTCACCGATGATCTTGATCGAGTTCTTGTTGGCACTTACCGTACCGTCAGCACCCAGTCCGTAGAACAGCCCACGGAATACGCGACTTTTCTCCTTTGAGGCCGGTTTCTCAGATCCAGCCTTCTTCTCTTTGCCATTGAGCGGCATAAAGCCGTTTTCATAAGGCAGGCTGGTATGCGTAACATCGTCGTTGATACCGATGGTGAAATGATTTTTGGGTTTTTCCTTGCTGAGCTCGTCATAGATTGCACGGACCATCGGCGGGGTGAACTCTTTGGAGGAGAGTCCGTAACGGCCTGCAACAACTTTCGGCTCCTTCGGAAGCTTGCGGAACCCTTCGTTCCTGTTTTCCTGAAGCGCAGTGAGTACATCCTGGTACAGCGGGTCACCGGCACTTCCAGGCTCCTTGGTGCGGTCAAGAACGGCGATGCTCTGGACCGATTCGGGGAGCGAGTTGATAAAGGCTTCAATTTTGAAGGGACGGTACAGGCGCGGTTTGACAACACCCACCTTTTCGCCTTCCTCGTTCATGCGATCGACCGTTTCATGAACCGTCTCGGCACCGGATCCCATAAGAATGATCACACGCTCGGCATCGGCCGGACCATGGTAATCAAACAGTTTGTAGGCGCGGCCGGTGAGCTTGGCAAATTTGTCCATTGTATTCTGGACAATATCCGGGCATTTCTGGTAAAAGAGGTTGGATGCTTCCTTGGCCTGGAAGAACACATCCGGGTTCTGGGCCGTGCCGCGGATGACCGGACGGTCGGGCGTCAGTGCCCGCTTGCGATGTTCAAACACGAAATCGTCGTTGATCATCTCGCGCATATCGTCCAGCGTGAGTTCCTCGATTTTCTGGACCTCATGCGATGTGCGGAACCCGTCAAAGAAATGGATGAACGGAACACGGGCTTCCAGCGTGGCAGCATGCGCTATCATCGCCATATCCATCACTTCCTGGACGCTGTTGGAGCAGAGCATGGCCATTCCAGTCATACGCATGGCCATAACGTCACCATGGTCCCCGAAAATCGAGAGCGCATGGCCGGCTACTGTCCGCGCCGAAACGTGGATGACTGCCGGACTCAGTTCGCCAGCAATTTTGAACAGGTTTGGCATCATCAAAAGCAGTCCCTGCGAGGCGGTAAACGTAGTTGACAGTGCGCCAGTCTGGAGCGCTCCGTGAACGGCACCGGCAGCACCGGCTTCACTCTGCAACTCTATAACATCGGGTACCGTGCCCCAGATGTTCTTTTTCCCAGCCATGGCCCATGCATCTGCAAATTCGCCCATCGGCGAGGCAGGAGTAATGGGGTAGATGGCAATAACTTCGTTGACGTGATGTGCGATGTGCGATGCCGCTTCATTGGCATCAATAGTTACAAGCGGACGTTTCATAAATAATCCTTTCAGGTTCTTGTCGTGTAAATAATTATCGGGTGAAAGATCACACGGGTGTAAAAAAAAGCGGGGTACAACCATTTCCGGGAGCCAGCTGTCTATCTGCTCCTGACCAAGTCACATCCGGATTAACGAACAGCTTGTCAAAACCAGCCAAAATGCCAGCTTGCCCCAAGTCCCACGATCTTCAATCAACAGCTAACCCAACTTCCGTTAACTTTAAAATTAATAATCAAAAAAGGGCTTTTTTATGTTGATATTATGAAGAATGGACTTCATAAATATATTCAATAAATTTCAATTATGTGAACTGTAATTGTGTATACCCGGCGAATTCCCGCCATATGTACGCAAATTGCACAGAAATTATGCACATGACACACAAATCCGTGATAATTCACCTGCTTGCGGCAAGCCTGCTTTTGGTCGGCACACATGCGCTGATGGCATCCGACCGCGATAATGTCGAAACCTGGGAAGGCTCCCTCCGCCTCTTCGGCAATGAGCCATTCACCCAGGTTGCCCTGATCACCGACACAGGCGATCGCTGGTTCCTCGACATGGACGAGCAGGAACTGCAGCAGCTGTGGACGGACCGGCGCGGACGTATCCGCATCACCGGTGTGCCTGTGCTGCAAGAGTATGCCGGCCGGGAAGAGCATTTCATCAAAGTCATTAAATACACATGGATCTCGGATGAAAAGTGACAGTTTGCGATCGCATCCCTATTTTATCTGTACTTCAGCAACTGGTTGCCCCCATACATTAACAACCCGAGAGTAAATGATACGTTTGTCCGTCCCGTTTGGCGCACCCCCAACACTATCCACCCGGTTTTTTGTGGTATTGACCGGGCTGCTGGTACTGCTGTTTGCAGGGGGCGTTTCCGGGTCCCAGGCCAGGGACTTTCAGATACGCGACATCGCCATCCAGGCCGAAATCCAGCCCAACGCCGTCATAAGGTATGTTGAAGACCGGCGCTACCGGTTCGAAGGCAGCTACAGCGAGGTCTACTACACCCTGCCGCTCCGGGGCTTCGACGCCGTGGAGAACATCCGGGTCCGCCAGGACGGCCGCCCCCTCGTCAACGAGAACACCGAACACCCGGGCACCTTCAAGGTCGAGCGCAACGAACACGAACTGCGCATTACCTGGTTCATCGAAACACGCGATACCACTGAGCACACCTACACGATTCAGTACGACCTCCGCGATGCGCTTGTCACCGGTCCCGATGTCACCGAATGGTTCTGGATTTTCCTGTCTGACCGCCTGGCCCGCACGCCAGAAACATTCCGTGCCCGTATCGCACTCCCCCAGAGCATTGAAGACGAAGAATGGCATGTGTGGATGCGGGAGACGCCCGACCGCGTCCGCATGCGGGTGGATGGATCACTGCTCATACTCGAAGGGGAAGACTTCCGCCGCTCCGACCGGGTGCGCGCCCGTATCCTATTCCCCACCAGGGTTCTGACCAATGCCGAAATCACCGACCGCCGCTTCACACTCGAGCGCGTCATGGAAGAAGAGGAGGCCTGGATGGATGCGCAGGAACGCCGGCGCCAGCTCCGCATGCTAGGAACCGGCCTTTTTGCCGTGCTGGGCCCGTTTTCCATTGGACTGTTCATCTGGTTCTACCGCCGCTACGGCCGCCGGTTCGAACCCGCAAGGACCATAGCAAGATTGAGCTTCAGCCCGCCATCGGACCATGCGCCGGCACTGGTGCGGAAACTCATGCTCGGTCCGCTCAACACCGAACCAGACAAGATGGCACTTGGCATCACCATCTTTGACCTGTCCCGCAGGGGCTATTTCCGCATTGTGGAAAAGAAAGGCGACAAGAAATTCCTGAGCTCTGAAGCACCGCAATACCATCTCGAGAAAACAGGCAAGAAGCCGGATGAGTCACTGGCCGGGTGGGAACGCTCCCTGCTGGATATGGCCGCAAACCGCGTGAACGAAGGCGTCACACGAATGGACAAGATCCTGGACTGGACCGAAAAACCGCTGCAGAAGTGGTGGAAGGATTGGCGCAAACTGTACCGCGATGCCCTGAAAAACCAGGGTTGGTTCGATGCGGTATCGCAAAAAGCGCTCTATTTCCATCTTTTTGCCCAGCTGCCGCTCCTGCTCGGGATGATCGCCATTACTTTTCTGGCCGGAGGTATAGGCGCGGCCGGAATTGTGCTGGTCACCATAATGATGATGCTCAGCCTGGCGCTGCCCAAGCGTTCACAGGAAGGCACCGATCTGCATGCGGAATGGACCGCCTACCGAAAGGCACTGAAAAAAGGTCCCAACAGTTCGTTCGACCAGAAACAGATCGGCCGGCATTTTGTATTTGCCATCGCATTGGGACTGACCAGCAAGCAACTGGAGAAGCGTCTGGCGGATGTGGACGAAGAGAGCCCGATTTTCCTTTGGGTTGTGCCGCAAGCCGGCATCCGGGGCGCGGCGGACATCGCCTCCGGGCTGAGCACCCTTGCATCAAGCGGCACCACATCCTTCAGCGGGGTCTCGGGTGTGGGGGGCGCTACTGCCGGATCGGCCGGTGGCGGGGCCGGCGGCGGGGCCCGTTAAACTGGTCACTGCTTTATCTGTCCGGTGCCGGCCACCACGTACTTGTAGGTCGTCAGCTCTTCCAGCGCCACCGGGCCACGGGCGTGCAGCCGGTCGGTGCTGATGCCGATCTCGGCCCCCATGCCAAACTCCGCGCCGTCGGTGAAGCGGGTGGATGCGTTGATATAGACGGCGGCCGAATCCACCATACGTCCGAAATAGTCCTGTTTTTTGGCATCTTCTGAAACAATGGCGTCTGAGTGGCCCGACCCGTATGTGTTGATGTGTTCTACGGCCTGCTCTATACCGTCCACAACCCGCACCGACAGTATGAGGTCCAGGTACTCGGTGCGCCAGTCTTTTTCGACGGCCTCTTTCATGGCGGGCACGATTTTGCGCGCCCGCTCATCGCCGCGCAGCTCTACGCCGCGTGCTTCCAGGACATCGGCCATTTTGGCCAGCCACTGCGGATCCAAGGCCGCATCCACCAGAAGCGTTTCGGCGGCGTTGCACACGCCGGGCCGCTGGCACTTGGCATTCTCGACAATGGACCAGGCCTTCGCCTGATCCGCAGCCGCATCCACATAAACATGACAGATCCCCTCGTAATGCTTGAGGACCGGCACGGTGGCGTTTTCGGCCACGGCGCGGATGAGCCCCTCGCCGCCGCGGGGTATGATCACGTCGACGAATTGATCCATGGTGATCAGCGCGCGGACCGCCGCACGGTCGCGCATGGGGACCAGCTGGATGGCATGGTCCGGCAGCCCGGCCTTGCGTCCGCCTTCACGGAGCGCGTCGGCGATGGCCTGGTTGCTGCGCAGCGCCTCGGAGCCGCCCCGCAGGATGATCGCGTTGGAGGCCTTTAGGCAGAGCGCGGCGGCATCGGCGGTGACGTTGGGACGCGATTCGTAGATCATGCCGATCACGCCGATCGGCACCGCCACCTTTTTAAGCAGCAGGCCGTTGTCTTTTTCCCAGGATTTGAGGATGCGTCCAACGGGGTCGGGCAGCGCGGCGATGTCGCGAAGGCCCTTTATCATGGCGTCCATGCGGTCATCGTTGAGGACAAGGCGGTCCACCAAGGCATCCGAAAGCCCGTTTTCGCGCGCCTCGGCCACATCCTTGTCATTGGCCTCCTGGATCTGCGGCGTCCTGGCCTCAAGCTCATCGGCCATGGCCTCGAGGGCCCGGTTTTTTTGCTCGGCCGTCCATCCCATGAGCGCCCGCGATGCCTTGCGCGCATTGCGGCCAAGTTCCAGTACCTGATTTTTGATAGTGTCGTTGATGCTGTCTGCCATGATTTTACGTTTTTTCGAAAGTGGCGGGTTGCTGTCGTTTATCCAGTGCGTTCGTCTGTTTCAATTATCTGCTGCGATTATCTGTCGCGATTATCAGCTGCGATGCGTCAGGCTGCTGATTTTTGTGTGTTGCGATGCAACCGGATGCAAGCCTGCGATTGTTGTCTCAATTCCGCTTCCTTGAGGATGGGAACTGCGGGTTCGTCAAATTGCCGGGAGTCACCGTTTCTGGAGTACCATATTGTCGCGGTGGATCACCTCGATATGGTGCCGGTCGCCCAGGATGAACGGGACATCGGCCGATTTTTTGCCTTTGATCCGTTCGATGTCATCGCGGTCGTATGCCGTGAGTCCGTGCGCAATGGTCTTGCCGTCGGCGGTGCGGATGCTGACTAGGGCACCGGCCCGGAACCTGCCTTCGGTCCGCTGCACGCCCACCGGCAGCAGGCTGTGCCCTTTGGCAACGATGGCCTTGCCGGCCCCGTCATCCACATAAATACTGCCCTGCGGTCGGTGGAAAAATGCGATCCATTTCTTCCGGGCCCGGAGTTTCTGTCGGGTGGATGTGCCGCTGATCAGGGTACCAAGGTCCTCTCCCTGAAGCAGCCGTCCCAATATGTCCTTCTCCATGCCATTGGCGATGATGACCGGCGTACCGGCATGGTTGGCGCGGTCGGCCGATTGCAGCTTGGAGGCCATGCCGCCGGACGACCAGCTGCTGCCTTTGCCCTGGGCCATTTCCAGCGTTTCGTCGGTGATGTCCTCCAGCAGGGGTATCCGGTCGGTCAGCCGTCCGTCCTCGGCACGGAACAGGCCGTCGGAGGTGGTCAGCAGCACCAGCAGGTCCGCATCCACCAGTGTTGCGGCCATGGCGGCGAGCAGGTCGTTGTCGCCGAAGCGGATCTCGTCGACCGCCACCACATCGTTTTCGTTGATGACCGGGATGATGCGGTTGCGGAGCATGGCCATGATGGTGTTGCGCGCGTTGAGGTGGCGCACGCGGTCGTTGAGGTCGGCGTGGGTGAGCAGCACCTGTCCCAGCCGGCAGTTGTGACGCGCAAGCTGTTCGGAGTAGAAATTGAGCAGCACGCCCTGTCCTACCGCGGCGGCCATCTGAAGGTCGGGAAGTCCGGCCGGCCTGTGCGGCCAGCCCAGTGCCTGCACGCCGGCGGCAATGGCGCCGGATGAGACGAAAAGCACCTCGTAGCCTTTGCCGTGGAGAGCGGCGATCTGCCCGATCAGCGAAGCGATCTGCTCCGGATCGGGTCGTCCGCGGTCATCCACCAGGACCCGGCTGCCGGCCTTTACTACGATCCGCCGAATATTGCCGGGCAGGCCGTTACGTATCGGCCGCAACCCGGATTCCGGTATTCCGGCATCTTTTTGCATGGAAATGATGTGGTTGACAGGTTTTTCAGTTTACAGTCCGTTTGCGCCTGACTTCGCCCAATATAGCATTTTTAACGTGCAAAGTGCGGCATTTGTTAGGTAAGTGCCTGGTGCCATGTGTACTGCAGATAAAGGGTCCACGCGGACCAAGGGCCAATGTGAACCAAGAGCCCGCACGGAGTAATGATCAGCGCTGACCAAGGAACAAACCGAACCAGAAATCTCCCCGGCCAACAATCCGATTTTATGAAACCATATCATCCACTCTCTTCCATCCACCTCTGCGCAGCCTCACCTCGCCGCAAGTCCATCAATCTCTTTGCAGCAATTCCATATTGCGCCGCCTTGGTGCTGATGCTGGTTATGGGATCCTCATGCGATTTCCTTCGTTCGGATTCGGCCGTGACCACCGAGTCGCGGGAGGAACTTGCCCGGTTCACAAATGCTGACTTTGTGGTGGAAAACCTGGAGTACCTCGAAGCGATACAGCTGGCCTTTTGGCTGGAAGGCGGCCTGGAGGCCAATCCGACCACGGCGCTGGAGTTTCTGAGACAGCGGGAGGCGATACGGGACCGGTACGGCGACACATACCCCGAGACCTTGCGCCTTTTCATGCAGCCGTTCAGCCCGGGACGCGTATCTGCCGGTATCGATACCAGCTATACCGCCATGGCCCGGGATCCGCAATCCGGTTATTTTGACGTGCTGGATGAGAGAATTCGTCCGGACTCCGTGTCGGTCCACATGAGCGATGCTTCCCTGTCGTACAGCTGGATGTCGGCCCATTTTTCCATGCTCTACAACCCCGAAGCTGCTGCCGCGGCGTACGCGCAACTGCCCGGCATGGTTTTCGTCGAACCGTCCGGACTCGCAACCATTGGAGGCAATCCGTTTCCGGTGTACCCGGGTTTCATCGACGGCGATTTCTACTATATCATCCGCAAGGTTACCTTCATTCCGATGCGCACCAGCATCTTCCGGGTCAAGCCGGAGCCTGCCGGCCTGTACCGGGCCGAACTGGTTGCCAGCCACAGCGCCGGCGACCCGCCGTGGGACAGCCGCTTCCAGGAGATCGTCAACGAAGTCCACCGGCAGTTCCGCGAGCGATACGACCGCAGCCGTGGCAGCGACTGACACATGCACCCGGGCTGCAACCGAAAAAACTTCAATTTTTACGAAAAAAACACGTTATTATAGGGAGAATGTGCATCACATCGGCTTTATCATCTTCTGAACTCCTCAAGAACCAATATTTGAGCAATGCATACATCCAAGGTATTTCATCTGCAATCAGGCTGGCATCAGTGGCTGATTCCCGTTTTGGCCCTTTTTGTTTTCATTTCTTGCGATGCTGTGGAAAACGGGGGGGAACGACCCACATCGGACCGCCAGAAGCTGGCCCGCTTCAGCAATGATGATTTCGTAAAAGCAAATGCTGACTATTTCGAGGCGTGGGAACTGGCACTCTGGAGCGAGGGCGGCCTGCGGCCTGACCCGGAAGAAGCTGTCATGTTCCTGGACCATCGCGATGTGATCCGCGACGAGTTTACGGAGTCACTCCCCGAGGTGAATGATATGTTCACCCTGCCGTGGGAGCCCGGGGCACTCATCGTTGGCGCGGATATTCGTCATATCGAGGATGTAAGGGATGGCTTTTTCCGCTTCTCCAACGAGCTTCCATTCGAAATGCAACCCGAGTCCCTTGAGTTTCTTGACCACGAAGAGTTCAGCAATCACTTCTTCTTCCTCGCCTACTTCGATGAACTTCTCAATGTTGAGGAAGTGGCCAAATCGTGGCGACAGCTCGCCGACGTGCGCTTTACAGATCCCGATTATCTTGCTGTCTTTGCGGGCACTCCCTTCAGTGTCTATCCCGGTTACGTCAACGATATTCATTACTACCTTTTCTACAAAACATCTTTTGTCACCGAACGCACCACCCTTATCAAAGTGGAGCCGCGCGGCCTGCAGGGATGGGGTGCCGAACTGGTTGCCAGTTTTGTGCCCGGCGAGCAGCCTTCGTCCGATGTGCGCGATATCATCCGCCAGATCCGCTCCGATTTCAACGACCGCTTCTTCGACCAGACATCCATGAAACGGGTGGAAAAGCTACGCGAGAGGATATCGGTGGATCGCTGATGCGTACTTAACCTGCATGCAAAGGGCCGCAGAGATCAGGCAGCGTTCCGTTCATTCATACAGCCGCTCCAGCCGGGTTCCGGGGAAATAGTGCTGGAGGATGCGGTCGTAGCCATAACCCTGCCAGGCCTGTGAGATGGCGCCGCTCTGGCACATGCCCACGCCATGCCCCCATCCTGCGCCGCGGAACAGCCAGTCCCCATCCACCCGGCTCCAGGTGAACGCCGAACTGCGCAGCGGCGGATGGACCATCTGGCGAATGGCCAGCTCAAAATCCAACTCCTGCGCCTCTCCCCCACGCCACGCCCTGACCCGGTGCAAGCGCCCCGACTCACCGCGCTCCACGATCTCCAGCGAATCCAGCCCGCGGAACTCCGGCTCAAACTCATCATCGCCTATCCTACGCTCCCAGCGGAAGTTGGCCTTGCTCCACTCGGGAAGATTCGTGTGGATGTACGGGTTGCACCATGATTCGGGGGGATTGTCCAGCCAGGCGACAATGTCCGTCTGAGGGTCGATCAGGTCCGCGCCACGGCCTGACGCCCGGCTGTCATGTTCCGCATGGCTGTTTTCCCCGCTTCCCGATCCCCGGGTGTTTTGTCCGGGATTTATTTCTCTCCGGTCAGTATCAGGCAGCGCAATGAGGTACGGTTTGGGGCCACCGCGCCACGGCCAGACTTTTTCCACCCGCTCGGACATGCCCCCGCAGTTGGAGGCGTAGTAGGCATCGATCACCTCTTCACCGAACATGAGCACCTCGCCACGGGTCAGCGTAACGGCCGAATCGGATCGGGCCGTGCGACGATGATTGCCGGCAAAAACCTGGCATTCCACCTCGGCGCACACGTCGTGATGCTCACCCCGGTATTTGCCGGTCAGCAGCGTCTGCACAATTTCTGCCCGGGCAGCCACCGCCTGCGCCTTGAGGGCCTGAAGCGGGGACTCGGGACCAATTTCGTAAGGAATCACTCCTTTGAGATACTCCTCCATGGGCAGGTGCAGTACGGCTTCCAGATCCCCGCCGCTGTTTACATGGACGTGCAGCTCGCCGTCATAACTCCGGTCCTCCGTGCCACCCCACCACCAGTTGATGCCGTAAGGCACATCGGCTATGATGAATTCAGATTCCGCGGAGAGCATCAGCCGGCGACCTGCGACCAGCTCCTCTCCGGCGCGCGTCACCGTGATCACGTCACCATCCAGACGGAAAACCAGCGGGGTGGATGCGGCATCCTCATCCTCCAGAACGTTATCCCTTATGCCCGCGTCGGCTATTCCGGTGTCGGAGTCGATGGCGGCTCCGGTGGATTTGTCGGTGATGGTTACCGGTCCGGGCGCTGTGAGTTCAAATCCTTCGAGCGTATTGATAAGCAGCACCCTTACTTCGGGTTCGGAGTCGAAGCGGGTCTCGGTCGACGGTTGGCAAGCCGCGGTGAGCATCATCAGCAGTGCCGTAATGCCGCAAACCAAAGAGTGATGATTCATGAATGTCCCTGAATTGTTCGTATCGGTTTTCAGGGAGGATACGGATGCGGGACAATATTTTCCAGAGGAATCCGGTACCGGTTTGGGTCAGGAATGAGATCGAAGCTGGTGTAACCGGTCCGTTCGCTAATGGTCAGGACGGCTTTTCTTCCGGAGTTGTGGAGCTATCATCCTGCTCCTGCTTTTTGGCTGAAGGAGTTACAATATTACCAAGCAATCCGCCCATGAGGGCGCCATAGGCCGAAGCGTGGTACCAGATGGAAGTAATGGGGCAGGAACCGGTGTTGCATCCGATGAAGTACCAGTAGGCATAGCCGCCGAGCGCGCCGAGTACAATTCCACCCAGGATAAAATAGATTGATTTTGACATTTCAGTGCTACATCTTTGGATTGATTTAATATTGTGAACGTCCTGATCACCAAAAAAATTTCAACCAGCACCTGCAACCATGGCCCTACACGAATTAGCCGGTAAAAAAGCTCCCCATCATATCCTGGACAACATCCCCCGCCTTGTCGCCGCCTACTACACGCACCAGCCGGACCCGGGCAACCCGGTGCATCAGGTGCAGTTCGGCACATCGGGTCACCGCGGCTCCTCGCTAAAGCACACGTTCAACGAGACGCACATCCTGGCCATATCGCAGGCGTTGGCCGATTATCGCCGTGATGCCGGCATTACCGGCACACTGTTCATCGGCATGGATACCCACGCCCTGTCGGAGCCGGCCCTCATGACGGCCATCGAGGTGCTGGCTGCCAACGACGTCATTATCGGGTACCAGGAGGGCTTCGGTTATACGCCCACCCCGGCCATTTCCCACGCCATACTGGGATGCAACCGCTCGCAGAAGGAGTACTTGTGCGACGGCATTGTGATTACCCCATCCCACAACCCCCCGGGCGACGGTGGGTTCAAGTACAACCCGCCCTCCGGGGGTCCGGCAGGCACCGACATCACCAGCAAGATCCAGGATGCGGCCAACCAGATCATGGCCGACGGCTGCCGCCACGTCAAGCGCATCCCGTTCGAGAAGGCACTGAAAATGGATCACGTCATGGCCACCGATTTCGTGATGCCCTACGTGAAGCAGCTGGACCAGGTAATCGACATGGAGGTGATCCGCCGGACCGGCCTGCGCATCGGCGTGGACCCCATGGGCGGCGCCGGGGTCGGCTACTGGGAGCCGATCGCCCGCACCTACGATCTCAAACTGGAAGTGGTCAACCCCGACACCGACCCGCGGTTTGCCTTCATGACCGTGGACAAGGACGGCAAGATCCGCATGGACTGCTCCTCGCCCTACGCCATGGCCGGACTCATCGGGCTCAAAGACCGTTTTGACATCGCCTTCGGCAACGACCCGGACTTCGACCGCCACGGCATCGTCACGCCCAGCGCCGGGCTCATGAACCCCAACCACTACCTCTCCGTCGCCATCCACTACCTGTTCCAGCACCGCCCGAAATGGCGCCCCGACGCCGCCATCGGCAAGACACTGGTATCCAGCAGCATGATCGACCGCGTGGCCAGGTCACTGGACCGCAAGCTGGCCGAGGTGCCGGTTGGGTTCAAGTGGTTTGTGGATGGGCTTCTGGACGGTTCCTTCGGTTTTGGCGGGGAAGAGAGCGCGGGCGCTTCGTTCCTACGCTTCGACGGAGGGGCCTGGTCCACCGACAAGGATGGCATCATCCTCAACCTGCTTGCCGCCGAGATCACGGCAAAGACGGGCAAGGATCCCGCCGAGCATTACGCCGAGCTGCAGAAGAAGCACGGCAACCCGGTCTACGATCGGATCGACGCCCCGGCAACGCCGGATGAGAAAAAAGTACTGGCGAGCCTGTCACCCGAACAGGTGAAAGCCGAGGAGATGGCCGGCGAGCCCATCCTCCGGAAACTCACAAAGGCACCGGGCAATAACGCCGCCATCGGCGGACTCAAGGTGGAGACCAAAAACGGCTGGTTTGCAGCGCGTCCGTCCGGTACCGAGGACATTTACAAGATCTACGCCGAGAGTTTCATCGACAAGAGCCATCTGAAGAAGATTCAGGAGGAGGCGGTGGCCATTGTCAACGAGGCGCTTTCGGACTGAAGACCCTGATGTTCGTAGCCCAGCAGGCGCAGGGCGTTCAACACCACAACGAGCGTTGACCCTTCGTGGAGCAGCACGGCGATGCCGATACCTGCGTAGCCAAGGAGCACGAACGGCACCAGGAACGCGATCATCCCGAGGCTGATGAAGATGTTCTGGCGGATGATCTTGCGGGTCTGGCGGCTCAGGCCGAGCGCCACCGGCAGCTTGCTCAGATCATCGGCCATCAGCGCCACATCGGCCGTCTCCAGGGCCACATCGGACCCGGCCGCACCCATGGCAATGCCCACCGTGGCGTGCGCCATGGCCGGAGCGTCGTTCACACCGTCGCCCACCATGGCCACCTCTTCCTCCTCGTCCAGCAATTTGCGGATAGCATCCACTTTGTGCTCGGGCAGGAGGTCGCCCCAGGACTCATCCACCCCAATCTGTGCGCCGATGCTGTCAGCAACACGCTGGTGGTCGCCCGATATCATGATGAGCCGCCGGATGCCCATCTCCCGGAGGGATCGGATGATCTCGGCAGCCCCCGGACGCGGGATGTCCATGAGCGCAATGATCCCGGCGAAGTCATCGTCTATCCGGACAAGCATGGCGGTGCGTCCGCGCTTGTGCAGGTCATCCAGCCGCGTGCGAATATCTTCAGGAACGGCACCGTCGAAGAGCTTCATCTGTCCTATCGATACCTTTTTCCCATCCACGAAACCGGTGATGCCCTTGCCTGTTGCCACTTTCACTTCCGAAGCAGCCAGCGGTGCGGCGCCGCCGGTCCATTCCCCGCCGCCACGCGTGATGGCACGGGCCAGCGGATGGTCGCTGAACTGCTCCACGGCCATGGCCATCTGCATGAGTCCCACAACGCCGTGGCCGTTCAGCGGGATCACATCCGTCACTTTCGGGGTGCCCTCGGTCAGGGTGCCGGTCTTGTCGAATGCCAGGGCCCGCAGGCCGCCGAGCTGTTCGAGCGGACGTCCCCCCTTCACCAGCACACCCAGGCGCGCCGCACGTGCCACACCGCTCAGGATCGCGCTCGGGGTGGATATGGCCAGGGCGCATGGACTGGCGGCCACCAGCACGGCCATGGCCCGATAGAAGGAATCGGCAAACGCCTCATCCACCACCAGCCAGGCAAAATGCAGCAGTGCAACAAAGACCAGGATCACGGGAACAAATACCTTCTCAAATCTTTTGGCAAAGCGCTGGGTGGGCGACTGCTGGGTCTCGGCCTCGTTGACCATGCGGATCACGCGCGCCAGTGTGCTGTCGGTCGACCGGCTGGTCACCTCCACTTCCATCAGGCTGTCGCCGTTGATTGTGCCGGCGAAAATGCGGAACTCCGGCCCCAGCCGGTCCTTTTTCTCCCGCGCCTCATGCCGCGATGGCACCGGCTCCTTATCCACCGGAACACTTTCGCCCGTTATCGGGGACTGGTCCACGCTGCTGTGGCCTGATATCACAAACCCGTCGGCCGGAAAACGCTCGCCCGGACGCACAACTAGCAGGTCACCCGGCTGAAGCTCGTCCACAGGCACCTCCTTTTCATGGTCCCCCTCGCGGATCCGGGCCACGGTGGGTGCCAGTTCTGAAAGTGCCCGTATGGCTTTGCGCGCCCGGCCCATGGCGTAGTGTTCCAGCGCATGCCCCAGGCTGAACAGGAACAGCAAGAGCGCTCCCTCGGCCCAGGCGCCCAGCACGGCGGCGCCCGCGGCGGCCACCAGCATCAGGAAATCGATGTCAAACTTCTTGCGGCGCAGGCTGGCGATCATATGGAGAAAGGCATCGTATCCGCCAAAAAAGTAGGCCAGCAGATAGACCGCTATGGGACGGGCCTGTTCCGGGTCGCCCAGCACCTCATAAAGCCATGCCCCCAGCAACAATCCCCCGCACACCAGGGCGAAAATAAGTTCTCTGTGTTCTTTGATCGCTTTCATTGCCACGATATGAAACCGGCACTCCTCACAGCAGTGCATGCCCCGCCGACCGCCAAACTGCAAATCGGATGGGCATTAAGGCCGTCCGGTGAAAAAATCTGTAAATTGGTTCGATATCCTTTTACTTTATCATGCTAATTTAGGAATTTCAGGGATTGCACAATTCAAAAAACTATTGATAAAAGAATGAAATGTCCATGATCGGGCATATACCAGCCACACAGAAGTATGGTTAAAACGCCATGGACATTCTATGTGACGATATAAATCAGAAATTTTAAACACATGAAAAATGAATTTTCAGCCCTTTTCGAAAAAAACCGGGAATGGGCGCAGCGAATGGTCCGGAAGGATCCCGATTTCTTCAACCGGCTGGCCGAACAGCAAAAACCGCAGTTTTTGTGGATAGGATGCTCCGACAGCAGGGTTCCATCCAACCAGATCACGGACATGGATCCCGGTCAGTTGTTTGTCCACCGAAATATCGCCAACATAGTGCACCAGAGCGACATCAACATCCTTTCTGTGCTGCAGTACTCGGTGGAGGTGCTCAAGGTCCGGCACATCATCGTTTGCGGACACTACTCCTGCGGTGGTGTAAAGGCCTCTCTGGAACTGACCGACCACGGGCTGGTGGATAACTGGATCCGTCCCATCAAACAGATCTATGAAGATCATCTGGAGGATTTCGAGGGGCTCTCCGAATCGCAGGTCGTGGACAAGCTCTGCGAGTGGAATGTGCGCGAGCAGGTTTTGAACGTCGCGCGCACCACCGTGGTGCAGAAAGCCTGGAACAGGGAGCAGCCGCTCTCGGTTCATGGTGTTGTTTACAGTATCAAGGACGGAAAACTGCAGGATATGGAGTGCAGCATCAGCAACCCTGAGCAGCTCTCTTCCATCTACCAGGTCCGGTGAGACGCCCGGAATATTTTTCTTGCATGAAACACAGGATTTCTCTATCTCTATGCGGATTGTACCACTCCGTCCGGTCTACGCCGGTTGTGAACGGGTTGCGTATCAGCCGCACCCGCTAATCTTCCCTATCCTTTCCATGTATTAACCGACATATTATGAGTGACAACAACCAACCAGGTCTACTTGGCCGGTTTCTGGATGTCGTTGAGCGGGCCGGCAACAAATTGCCCGACCCTGCCATCCTCTTCTTCCTTCTGATGATTTTCGTGTGGATACTGTCCGCCATCATGGCACCGTTCGATTTCGGCGAGACCGATCCGCGCACCGGTGAGACCCTCCGAGTCGTCAACCTGCTCTCGGGCAGCCAGATGGCCATGTTCCTGGCCAACATGACCAACACGTTCATCACGTTTGCGCCGCTGGGCATCGTGCTGCTGGCCATGCTGGGCGTAGGCGCGGCCGAACACTCGGGCTACATCAACGCCGGCCTCAAGTACATCCTCGGCATCACGCCAAAGGCGCTTCTCACGCCCATGCTCATCGCCGTTGCCATCGCCAGCCATACCGCCGCCGATGCCGGCTACGTGCTTGTGATACCGCTTGGCGGGGTTATTTTCTACGCGGCCGGGCGCCATCCGCTAGCCGGAATCGCCGCCGCTTTCGCCGGTGTTTCGGGCGGTTTCAGTGCCAATTTCCTGCCCTCCGGCATCGATCCGCTGCTCCAGGGCTTCACGCAGTCGGCCGCACAGATACTGCAGCCCGACATGCTCATCAACCCGCTCAACAACTACTTTTTCACGGCCATTTCCAGCATCCTGATCATTACAATTGGATGGTGGATCACGGACCGCATCGTTGAGCCGCGCCTGGCCAAGACGGTAGTGGACGGTGACCAGGACGAGCTGCCGCAGATGGAAAAGCTGGAAAAGCACGAAGTCAGGGCATTCTGGGTCGCCACCATTGTCATGCTTCTTGGGATTTTGGGACTGATCTTGTGGACCATCCCCGCTGATTCGACCATGCGTTCGCCCGATGGCGAAATTACCGCCTTTGACGCGCCCATCATGATGTCGATCGTCCCGCTCATCTTTCTGCTTTTTGTTATACCCGGGGTTATATACGGATTTCTTGCCGGCACGTTCAAAAGCTCGCAGGATGCGATCGGCAGCATGAGCAAGGCCATGGGCAGCATGTCTTATTACATCGTGATGGCTTTCTTCTGCGCCCTGTTCATCGACGCGTTCGGTAAATCCAACATCGGAATCCTTATTGCGCTCAAAGGTGCCAATTTCCTGCAGAGCCTGGCCATGCCCGGTGCGCTGACCATCGTGGGCATCATCCTGCTTACCGCCGTGGTAAACCTTCTGGTGGGATCGGCATCGGCCAAATGGGCGCTCATCAGCCCTATTTTCGTCCCGATGCTCATGGGCATCGGCATCTCGCCAGACCTCACGCAGGCCGCCTACCGCGTGGGTGACTCCGTATCCAACATCATCACCCCGCTGCTGCCCTACTTCCCGCTGGTTGTGGTCTTCTGTCAGAAATATGTGAAGAACACCGGTATCGGGACCCTGGTCTCCATGATGCTGCCGTACTTCTTCATCTTTCTGGTGACCTGGACCATATTCCTGCTGTTATACTGGTATATCGGGATACCGCTCGGCCTTCAGGCCTCATATACATTCCCGTGATAAAAATGTTCCGGAGCCCGGACGGCAGCTTCACGTCGCACGTCCGGTCTCCGTTCCTGTATCATGACCAACCACATCCCACCATCAGAGGTGCTACGATGAAGAACATCCGAATCATCACTCTGTTTTTTGTCATGCTCGCCATGGGCGCCGGGGCTCTCATTTCCTGCGGCAACAGCGAGGAGCTTGAACGGCTGCAGCGTGTCAACGCCGACCTGCGCAGCCAGAACCGTCAACTTCAACAACAGGTCAATACATTGAAAGAAAAAGAGGAGCAGCTGGCATTCCTGTCGGCACAAATGGAGAACGTAAAGGCGCGCATTGTCACCAGCCACGGTGAGGTCGAGGTCGAGTTCTTTCCGAAAAGGGCCCCCATCCACGCCTTCAACTTCATCACCCGGGCCGAAAGCGGATTCTACAACGGCACCAAGTTCCACCGTGTGATCCCGGGGTTCATGATCCAGGGCGGCGACCCCAATTCGCGTGGCGACGACCGCAGGATCTACGGCCAGGGCGGACCCATTGTGGCCATCCCGCATGAGTTCAACCGAACACCGCACGAGCCCGGGGTGCTCTCCATGGCACGCACCGCCGATAAAAGTGCCGGGGCGGGATCCCAATTTTTCATCATGCACGGTCGTTCGCCCAGTCTTGACAACGAGTACACTGTTTTCGGGCGGGTTACTTCCGGGATGGATGTGGTTGATGCCATCGCCAACGTCCCGACCAGTCCACAGTTCCGCGACCAGCCTGTCGATCATGTGGTCATACAACGGATCGAAGTTTTCCGTTGACAATACGGATACACCCGGTTGCAACGGTACGGTGCGTCTGGTCAGCAACTGCTGCTCCCTGAAGCACAAGCCGGGTTGCGCGACATCATCGTACCCGTCCACCGGGCACATCCCACATCCACCCAAAACCGTATTTGGAGGTACATATGCACTGGTATCTGACTTTGCTATTTCTACTCGGACTATTGATTTTCATGGGTTGTCAGCCGGAGCGCGCACAGCTGCCTGAGGGCTTCGACCTCCAGGGCCATCGCGGCGCCATGGGACTGAAACCCGAGAACACCTTGCCCAGTTTCTTCAAGGCGGTTGACTTGGGTGTGACCACCATTGAATTTGATCTGGCCGTCTCCAAAGAGCACAAAATGGTGATATCGCATGAGCCGTGGTTCCGTGCCGATATCTGCCTGCAGCCGGACGGATCGCCGATTCCCCGCAACCAGGAACGGTCATTCCGCCTTTTCGAGCTCCCATACGAAACTATCGAGCAGTTCGACTGCGGCTCGTTGCAGCATCCCTCCCACCCCGACCAGCAGACGCTCTTTGCACCCAAGCCGCTGATGTCCGAGGCTATCATGGAGATCGACAGCTATGCCCGATCTCAGGGCCAGCCGCCTGTCCGTTACAACATAGAGATCAAAAGCGACACGGCATGGGACGGCACGCTCGCACCCGACCCGGAGGTGTTTGCCCGGCTGCTTCACGAAGAGCTGCTCGCGCTTGAATTACAGCTGGAGGCTCCGCTACTGGACCGAATCACTATCCAGTCTTTCGACCCAAGAGCCCTGCATGCCTTGCGATCCATAACTCCGTCCATTCCTATTGCTTTACTGACTTATTCAGAGGGAACTGTTGACGACCATTTGCAAGAGTTCGGGCTGGAGCCGGAGATTTACTCCCCTAATTTTGGTCTTCTTACCGCCGAACATGTCGAGAGGGCGCACGAACTGGGCATGCTTGTGATCCCATGGACCGTGAACCGTAGGGAAGATATGCAACGCCTGGTGGATCTTGGGGTGGACGGGCTCATCACTGACTATCCGAACCGATTCAACGAGCTCTTCCCGCGACCCTGACAGCAGCACAGGTTCCGAAATGACCTCGTGGCAACATATGAACTGACTCATTTCAGGGGCCCGTTCCATAAAAAGTAACGGAGCCTACTCTTTGGGAGCGCGGCGGGCATCAATGAAGGACTTGATCCCCAAGCCGAGGTATCCGATGCAGAGCAGGGCCATGAGTGACCGGACCACCGCCGCCATCACATTCACTTCCTGGTTGCCGCCCATCAGGGAAATCAGGTCCAGGATGCCGGTGAAGGTACCGACGATCGCCAGCAGGGCCAAAAGCTGTGCCAGGTGCATGGTTACCATCCGGCGCGATTCTGCTTCTCCAAGCTTGCCAAGCAGGAAGAAGACGGCCCCGTAGATGGCAGGGATCAGCGCCGTGTAGCTGGCCATGCCTGAGGCAAAGTAACCAACGATACCTACAACGCTAAGTACTATTCCAAGGATTTTTGTGGTCTGGGTCATGTGCGTAAAATTTGTAATCAGAGATTAGTGGAATATCGGGGTGGAGGGGGGATGCGTAAAGAAAACGGCCGTGCGCCTCTCCCGGAGGCTCTTGTCCCGAGGATTGATAACAGCCATTTTTTCACCACCATTCACCGAGCGTATCCGGGACGATCTCGCCGAATGGTGTGATCCGCTCGCCCTCGCGGGGCGGACGTGTCGGAAAGTCGCTTATGGGGATGTTCGGATCCCGGTCATGGGGCACATAGTGGCTGTGGTTTCCGTGGGGCACTTCCCTGTAGGGTTTGGTATCGAATACACCAACAGAGTCAGCAACCACCAGGGCGGCCAGAAGGAGGGCAAAAACAACAAAAATTATGCGGATTCTTTTTCGCATCGAAGAGCTGGCTTGGGGTAGTTATTGCTGGGTAGAATGAGTCGAGGGCTTGCAGTGCGACGGTTGGCCGGCAGGCAAAGATGACCTGCCGGAATGCCAAAGCATTGCCCGCACACGACTCAAGCCGGTGAACCGGTCAGCACCAAAGATAGGGTTTTTCGGGCATATCCAACAGACAGCCGATCGGACCGAAACCGCTGAGCCGGCTCTGTGCGCATCCACAATGTAATAAAAGCCTGCAATCCTGCGAGTTTTATGACTGGAGACTGGTGGAACGATTTCCATGGAAATGCATTTGTGTATTGACTGAATAACTACACAAATGGCAACACCTCATGGACTTGCCAACTTTAAAACACTCGGGCAACACCCGAAAACCTATGATGCGGCCGGCTCTGCTTTTACCCGAAATAAAGATTACCAACGTCTCCACGCCGTTTGCACGTGGCAGGAATGTGTTGCTGTCCATGCTGGTTGTTACAGCGGCATTCTTACTGATCCTTGCCGGGAGTCTCTCCGCCGATGCCCGCAACCGTCCTGCAACCCCAACGTTCGAAGCGGCATTTGTGGATACCACTTCGGAATCGGGCAGGGGTGTGATCCGGGGCACCATACGCGATGCCGAAGATGGCTCGCCCCTGGAGTTTGCCAACGTATTGGTGGTGGGAACCAATTTCGGTGCAAGTGCCGATGCAAACGGCGTTTATGAGCTCAGGAACGTACCGCCCGGACGCTACAATCTTCGATTCAGTTTCGTGGGATATGTTCCGCGGACCATATATGAGGTGCAGATCAGCCGCAACCGCGACATCCGCATCAATATTGCCTTGGAACCGGAAGCTACCGAACTTGGCGAGTTGGTCATCAGGCCCTCCTTTTTCAACAGAACTCCCGAAAGCCCTGTCTCAAGGCGCACCATAAGCAGCTCAGAAATAGAACGGGCCCCCGGCGGAAATCGGGACATATCCCGCGTGATCCAGTCGCTGCCTGGCGTTTCCACCGGCGTAGGCGGTTTCCGCAACGACATCCTGGTGCGCGGAGGCTCCCCCGGTGAGAATACGTTCTATATAGATGATATCGAGGTGCCAACCATTAACCACTTCACCACTCAGGGTGCCTCCGGCGGACCGGTCGGGCTCATCAACGTCGATTTCATCCGCGAGGTTGACTTCTACACCGGCGCCTTTCCGGCCAACAGGGGCAATGCACTCAGCTCTGTCATGGAGATGCGGCAAAAAAACGGCAGCGAGCGGTTTGGAGCTACCGCAACCGTTGGGGCCAGCGACCTGGGTGTCACAGCGGAAGGGCCTCTTGGAGAGAAAGCCGATTTCATCTTCTCGTACCGCCGCTCTTATCTTCAGTACCTTTTTGAACTGCTTGAACTGCCCTTCCTGCCGACCTATACCGGTATCCAGTTCCCGTTCCCGTACCGTCCCTCATCCAGCCATGATTTCACGGTCATCGGCCTGGGTGCTATTGATGATTTCAGCCTGAATACCAGCGCCAACGAAACCGAACAGCAGCAGTACATCCTTGGCTACCTCCCT
>SLNO01000082.1 GCA_007132975.1 Balneolales bacterium | reverse complement strand
TAGATTAAGTCTTAATAGATTCAGAGCACAGCCATTATTTTTGCATCATGCACAAGTCTTTGATAGAATTAGATTTGAAGGAAGAGGCCGAGGTCGTATCGTTCAACGGCAGCCATCTGATGAATTGCCGGCTCGAAGGAATGGGGATCCGTCAGGGGAAAAAAATATTCCGTATCAGTTCTCAGTATATCCGCGGACCCGTCATCATCAGCGTGGAAGGTCACCAGGCGGCCATGGGTCGCGGCATGGCGGCCAAGCTGATCGTCAAACCTGTCAAATCAAACGGAGTCTGAGGTACTGCGGATGCGTGTCTTGCTCCTGGGCAATCCGAACGTCGGCAAAAGCGCCATCTTTTCGCGGCTGACCGGCACGCATGTGGTGGTGTCAAACTACGCGGGCACCACGGTCGAGTACACATGCGGATCGCTGCGCACGGAGGACTCGGAACTGGAAGTGATCGACGTCCCCGGCACCTATGCCCTGGAGCCAACCAACCGGGCTGAAGCGGTTGCCTCGGACATGATCGCCGGCGGGGATGTGATCGTCAACGTGCTGGACGCTACCAACCTTGAACGAAGCCTGTACCTGACGCTGCAGCTGCTCCTTACCGGCAAACCGGTCGTGGTCGCACTCAACATGTGGGATGAGGCCCAGAAAGCCGGCATAGCGATCGACACCGGCAAGCTGAGTGAGAGGCTAGGTGTCCCTGTCATTGCAACCTGTGCTCTGACCGGCGAGGGCATTCCGTTGCTTAAAAGCCGTCTGCCGGATGCACGCAGCAGCTCACTGGTATCGGAGAACGGTGCGTCCCTGTGGCAGAAGGCAGCGGAAATCAGTGAGGAGGTTCAGCAAAAGCCCGACCATCGCGCCACCTTTCGCGACAAGCTGGGCTACGTCACCGTCCACCCGGTTTACGGGCCACTTTTTGCCCTTTTCGTGCTCTTTCTGAGCTTCGGATTCGTCGCCTACTTCGGCGATTTCCTGCATGGGATCCTGGAGGATGTCTTCGAATTCGCCTGGCTCCCGGTGGCATTGTGGATGTCGGGACTACTCGGAAGCGGGGGAATGCTCCATGACATCCTGATCGGAGGGCTCATCGACGGCGAGATCCATTTAGAGGAGTCGTTCGGACTGCTGACAACCGGGCTTTTCATCCCGCTGGCTGTGGTCCTTCCCTACATTTTCAGCTTCTACCTTGTGCTCAGCCTGCTGGAGGATATTGGCTACCTGCCCCGCCTGGGCGTGGTCATGGATGCGCTCATGCAACGGCTGGGCATCCACGGGCTGTCGATCGTCCCCACGATGCTGGGTATAGGGTGCAACGTCCCCGGCGTGATGGCCGGACGCATGCTGGAATCGCGCAAGGAGCGGTTCATCGTGGCCACACTCATCGCCATCGTCGTACCCTGCATGGCGCAACAGGCCATGGTTATCGGTCTGCTCGGACAGGCAGGGATTGCCGGTCTGGCAATCGTTTACGGCACGCTTTTCCTTTTGTGGATCGTGACCGGACTTATCATGAACCTCTTCATCAAGGGCGAATCGCCCGAGATGCTGATAGACCTGCCGGCTTACCGCAAGCCTTACTGGGAATCCCTTTGGAAGAAAATCTACATGCGGATGAGCGGATTCATCCGTGGCGCCCTGCCATACGTGCTGCTCGGCGTGTTTGTGGTGAACATTTTTTACACCCTGGGCGTCATAGACTACATCAGCCGTGCATTCGCCCCTGTGATAACCGGGCTGTTCGGGCTGCCCGGCGAGGCGGGCGGTGCGCTGATCATCGGCTTCCTCAGAAAAGACGTGGCCGTTGGCATGCTGGCACCGCTCGGGCTCGAACTGAACCAGCTGATCGTCGCAAGTGTTGTATTGATGGTCTACTTCCCCTGCATCGCTACATTCGTGGTGCTTTTCAAGGAGATCGGATTTCGAGACTTGCTCAAACTCACCGCCATCATGATTCTTGTGGTGGTCGTAACCGGCGGCGGGCTGCACCTGCTGCTTCAGCTTACGGGGTTCTGAAAACCTGACGGCATTGTGTCGCAAACGAATATTTGAAACGATAAAAAACGAAAAGCACAAAATCATGACAACTGCAAACATAGCGAACAAGGTCCGCCGGGCCCTCTTGTGGATGGGGATACTGCTCCTGCCCCTCCTTCCGGGACATTTGCCCGATGCAGCGGCCCAGTCACTCACCATCTATTCCGGCAGGAGCAAGGCCCTTGTGGAGCCTCTGATCAAAAAATTCGAGCAGGAACACGGCATACGCATGAACGTGCGGTACGGTGGCTCCACCCAGCTGGCGGTCGCACTCCTGGAAGAGGGACGGCGTACCCCTGCCGATGTCTTCTGGGCCCAGGATGCCGGAGCCCTCGGCGCCGTGCACCGCAACGGCATGTTCGAAAAACTCCCCGATGGGCTGCTCGCTCTGCTCCCGCGGCAGCTGCACAACTCCGACGGAACCTGGATAGCCACCAGCGGACGCGCCCGCGTCATGGCTTACTCTACCGTGCGGGTGGATGCGGACCAGCTCCCTGAATCCATCTTCGGCCTGGCGGACGGCCGCTGGCGCGGAAGGGTGGGATGGGCGCCTAGCAACGGGTCCTTCCAGTCACTGCTGACCGCCATGCGGCTGCAAAAAGGCGATGATACTGTGCTGCAATGGCTTCGTGACATGCGAGCCAACAACGCGCAGAGCTATATCAACAACAGCGCGATGCTGCAGGCATTGGCCGCCGGGGAGATTGATATTGCCCTGACAAACCACTACTATCTTTTCCGGTTCCGTGAAACGGATTCCGGTTTTCCGGTGGATCAGACCCTGTTTGCGCCGGGTGATGTCGGCAACCTGGTGAACGTAGCCGGCATTGGCATGCTCAGCACGGCACGCAACAAGGAGGCCGCCCTGAAGTTCATGCAGTTCCTGCTGGAAGCGGAAAACCAGGAGTGGGTGACCCGGGAAGTGTACGAATATCCCGTGGTGGACGGTATTTCCACAGAGACAGTGGACATTCCGCTAAGTGACATCCAGGACATGAGCCCCGATCTTGATCTGGACAATCTCAGTGACCTTAACCGTACCCTGGAACTGCTCCGGAGGGCAGGCCTTCTGTAACCGGAATTGTCGGGTTGGCTGCCGCGTTTGAACATCTGCGACCAGCCAGTGCGACTTTCCCGGCCAGCTGCCACAGTGACAGAACCATGACAATATCAGATTTTGTACAGAAGACTTTACGAAATATTCCGAATTAATAACCTGCCATCCTGGTATTTCCTTTTGCCGGCTGTGCTGGTCGGGGTCTCTGTGCTCATCCCGTTGCTCTATCTGCTGGTCCGGGCCCTGGAAGCCGATACGCAGCTTTCCATGGAATTGATCTTCCGCTACCGGAACCTGCAGCTGCTCTACAACACCGTACTTCTGGCGCTCGGCACCCTGCTGGTGGGTACGCTCATAGCCCTGCCGCTGGCATGGATCACCACCCGGACCGATATTCCCGGGCGGAAAGTGCTCACCCTTATGGGGGTGCTTCCATTGGCCATTCCAGGCTATGTGATGGCTTATGCCCTTTTGGGTTTCACAGGAGCCAATGGCACGTTGGCACTGGTCTTCGGTCTGGAGCTGCCACGGCTGGGCGGCTTTACAGGTGCGCTTACAGCCATCAGCCTCTATACCTTTCCGTATCTCTACCTGAATTTCCGGTCGGCTCTGGCCGGTCTGGATCCCTCGCTGGAGGAGGCATCCAGGTCATTGGGCTATCGTCCCGCCGAAGTGTTCCTGCGGGTCACGCTGCCGCAACTGCGTCCCGCCTATTATGCCGGCACCCTCATCATCTTCCTGTACGTACTCGGCGATTTTGGTGCGGTTTCGCTCATGCGGTTCGAGACGTTCAGCTACGCCATCTATCTTCAGTATGCGGCTTCCTATGACCGTGTCTATGCCGCCTGGCTGGCGCTGATGCTGCTGGTGCTCACATCCTCCGCCCTGGTGGTGGAGTACAAACTGCTGCGCGGCCTGTTTTTCCATCGAACCGGCACGGGCAGTGAAAAGAAGGCGGGTATCGTCTCCCTGGGCCACTGGAAATGGCCGGCGTACATCTTCGTAACCGTGCTGGTGCTGCTTTCTTTCGTGCTGCCGGTAAGCACCATTGCCTTCTGGATGATGCAGGCCTTCGATACGCAGCAGCTAGCCGGACTGCAACGGGCACTTACGGCGTCGGCGATGGCTTCGGCCCCGGCGGCGCTGCTGGCAACCGCACTTGCGGTACCACTGGCATACATCGGGGTGCGCCACCCGTCGCGTCTCACCCGCGGGCTCGAACGCGTGGCCTACCTGGGCTATGCCACTCCGCCCCTGGCCTTTGCCCTGGCCCTGATATTCTTTACGCTCAACGCCGCCCCGGTCCTGTACCAGACACTCACGCTGCTCATCATTGCCTACTCCCTGCATTTCCTTGCAGAAGCCATCGGTCCGGTGCGCAGCGCCCTGTATCAGGCATCGCCACGTCTGGAAGAAGCGGCCCGATCACTGGGTTACGGACGCCTCAAGGCCTTTTTCCTGGCCACCTTCCCTGTCATGCGGAACGGCTTGGTCGTTTCCGCCGCTTTTGTGTTCATGTCGGCAATGAAAGAGCTGCCCATAACGTTCCTTCTTGCACCTGTCGGTTTCCAGACCCTTGCCGTCAATGTCTGGAGTTATACCGCCGAGGCCATGTTCAGCCAGGCGGCTCCCTACGCACTTGTAATTTTGTTATTTTCGACGTTGTTTGTCGGACTGCTCTTTGCCCGTGAATGGACATCGCGCTGACCGGCAACTCCTGCATCAATTTCTGTGACCCATGGACACACTCCTCAAGACAACTGGCCTTTCCAAATCATTCGACCCCTCCGAAAAGGTGGTCGACCGGGTCTCGTTTTCGGTCAGCCGCAATGAGATCTTCGCCCTGCTGGGACCCAGTGGATGCGGCAAGACCACCACGCTGCGCATAATTGCCGGATTCGAGCATCCCGATGAAGGCGAAGTCATCCTCAATGGGCGTGTTCTGACAAAAAGCGGACCTTCCGGGATGTCGCCGCACGCTTCCACACCAGGCAGCCCGCCCCAATCTTCGCGGTCATCTTACGTGGAGCCTGAGGAGCGCGGGATCGGATTTGTCTTCCAGGATTACGCGCTTTTCCCCCATCTGTCGGTTATCCGGAACGTGATGTTTGGCCTGAGGAACGTTCCCAGGAAAGATCGTGATCAACGCGCACTGGAAGTGCTGTGCATGATGGGGCTGCGGGAATTCCGGGACCGGAGCCCGTTCGAGCTTTCCGGCGGACAGCAGCAGCGGGTTGCCCTTGCAAGGGCCATAGCCCCCACACCGGAGCTGATCCTGCTGGATGAGCCTTTTTCCAACCTGGATGCGGTATTGCGGCAGTCGACGCGTGATGAAATCAGGTCGCTGCTGAAGAAAGCCGGCATGACCGCCGTGCTGGTCACCCACGACCAGGAAGAGGCGCTCTCATTTGCCGACCGCATCGCCGTGATGAACAACGGTCGCATCGAACAGATCGGAACCCCGGAGGAGGTCTACTACCGGCCGCGGACGCGTTTCGTGGCCCAGTTCCTTGGCACCACCAACCTGATCACGGCCGAAGCCATCGGAGCCACCGCGCTCACCGAATTCGGCCGCGTGAACCTTGACCGTCCTGCTACGGGACGCGTAACCCTATCCATCCGTCCCGAACACCTCACGGTGGAGAAGCCCAACCGCCACTACGACAACTATCTGGGGGAGATCATCTCAAGGGAATTCAAGGGGCACGACATCACCTACCGGGTCCGCATCAAGGCCAGGGAGTGTCTGGTGCACACCGACAACCGGCACCATTTCCGCGCCGGGGACCAGGTGAATGTGCGGCCGCTCGAAACTGCCGTGGTGCTTGAAGAACCCGGCCCAAACGTCACCTTTGACACTGTTTTGCGGAAATCATCACAATCCGCATAACGGCTCCGGCAACCTGCCGCACTTGTGCCATCCGTGCAGCCATGCTGTCGTCAGCACCATAAAAAAGCGCCCCGGTTGAAGGTCCTTTCAGACCACGTCAATCAAAACGGCGGCATAGTCGTCGATTTTCCTGATGTATTCCTTTTGAAGCAGTGGTGACGAGATCATGAAGTCGGCGGAGGAGCGATTGCAGGCCACCGGGATATTGTAGACCACGGCCAGCCGCAGCAGCGCCTTCACGTCCACATCATGCGGCTGTGCGGACATCGGATCCCAGAAAAAAATCATCATATCGAGGTCACCGTCCGAAATCTTGGAACCGACCTGCTGGTCGCCGCCAAGCGGCCCGCTTTTGAACCGGTGCACATCAAGACCAAGTTCGCTCGAGATGATGCCTCCCGTTGTACCGGTGCCGTAAAGCTCATGATGTGCAAGCAGCTCCTTGTTCCACCGCGCCCATTCAAGCAGCTCCGTTTTGAGGTTGTCATGGGCAATCAGCACAATCTTCTTCTTCTCCTTCATCGGGATTCTGTTGTAAAGCTTCTTCCCGCTTTGTATGGTTGTGGTTTTGGCTTCCGTTTCCGTACTCATGGTTCCTCCCGGAATTTTCTGTTGAACGTGTTTACAAAACTTACTCCTGAATAATACACAGCTGACATGCTCATCGACCAGTAAAAAAAAATCTTTAACATGATGTTAACATGTGACATGATGCTGCGGAATATACCCCTGGTCGCTCATCCTGTTTTTCCGGGTGGATATGGGTTGTGCCCTGAAAAAACGTACATCGTAGAATGGATGATTAGACTCTCGGTATAAAAGAAAAAGCTTCCCGGCAGCTCAGGAACAGAGCAGCTTCTGGCGCTGGATCCTGGCGTGAGTGTGCCGAACAGACATTGAGGCGGTTTTGTCCTGTAAAAAAAAAAAAAAAAAAAAGCGG
>SLNO01000147.1 GCA_007132975.1 Balneolales bacterium | reverse complement strand
TATCACGGAATTCGGCCACCAGGTGGATGTCGGACCGGGTGTGCACGTAGGTGAGCACCTCGTCGGTGGAATGGACGAGCGTGTCGCCGTTGTCCACCGAGAGCCAGCGCCGGAATACGTAGCCGGGTTCGGGTTTCGGGGTGAGGGTGGATTCGGTGGTGATCAGGTAGCGGCCGGTCCAGGGCCATGGATCGTCATCCACCCCCTCGGTGTCCGGATGGATGGCGATGGAGTTGATTTGGACGTGGCCGTGGCCGGGATTGGAGACGTCGATGGTGATCTGCCGCGACCCGCGCCCGGCATGCAGCCCGAGGTGGTCCCACTGATGCTGGTGTCGCTGCTCGACGTAGCGGCGCATGACCTGCACGTCGCCTTCCCACTCCTCGAAGGTGATGAACGGGCGCCAGTAGAAATTCCAGTTGTCGGGTTCGGTTTTGTTCCAGCGGACGATGTGCTCCTCGATCTCGGGGGCGTAGATGGCCTGCATGGAGTCGAGAACGGCCGTCATGCGCTCGGGACGGAAGGTGGTGTTGAGCAGGTCGGCGAACCGCGTGAAGAAATCCCAGCGGTAGGTCTCATTGCGCATGAGCCGGTGGTAGATCTCGGCGGCCCAGGCGCGGTCGGTGCCCGGGTAGCCGTCCAGGTGCTGAAACAGGTCCTGGCGGTAGGAAAGGCGGTCGAAATGACGGGATAAGCTCCAGTCGTTTTGCGGGTGGGGCGCCCATCCACCCGGACCCGGCTGCCATCCGAAACCGAAATCCATGTCGAACATCATCCAGCGCCAGCGTCCGTCCTGCTCGGGGATCGTGGCGTCGGGGTTGAAGGCGGTGCGGTGGCGGAAGTAGTCGACATTGTTGTGCGGCCAGTCGGTGTTGCGCGCATAGATCTGGGCGATGTTATAGTCCATGAAATTGCCGGTGTCCATCATGGTCTGGATGTGCGCGAAGTGCACATCGTCGGCCGGATCGTTGCTGCGGATGTACGCGAGCATCTCGTCGTAGTGCTGCCGTGAACCGTCTTTGAGCGAAGCGTTGCCGGTCATCAGATCCGCCTGCTCGCGATCGATGCCGTACCGGGTCTCAATGAAGTGGATGTCGAAGCGCTCGCGGATGTTGTAGATGCCCCAGTATTCGCCGTTCAGAAACACGAGAACCGCCCGGGTGGATTGCGTCGGGAAACGCAGGTGCTTGACGGTTTCCTGGATGTAGGCGTCGCGGAACATGGTCATGACCACGTCCTGACCCGATTGCCTCAGGATGAGCCGGTTGAAGTCGTCCAGGTCCAGCTCGGGGAAGAACCGGTGGCGGAACCGGCTGGTGCCGTAGTCGCTGCGAGAATAGAGGCGGAAGCTTTTCTGCGGGAAGGCGCGCGACGCCCCGCCGTGCAGGCGCAGGCCGATATCCTGCGACACGGCCATGCTGGCGTCGGATTCGTACATCTCCATGTGGACCGGCCGCTCCCAATCGTCCCCGCGCTGGGTGTAATTGGCTGGGGTGAAAATGGTGTTGCCCTGTCCGGCTTCGTCCCACTTCCTGCCGAGGACATAAATGCCCCGTTCGTGACCGAAAAGACTGTCGCGATGTGCTGCGAGGGAGATCACCGGGAGGTTGTAGCGCTGTCCGGCCTTGGGGTGGATGAAAAAGGTGCGGGTTGCCACATCGCTGCGCTCACCGCGGGCAAAAGCGGCGGCGCGCACCACGGTGCCCTTGAACACATTGTCGGCCGGCGCCGCGGCGTTGGCGTAGTTGTGTGAGATTCCGAGGATGGTGGAGAGGTCGTTGGGCTCCGGGGTGCGGTCATCGATGCGGATCGGGCCGGTGTACAGGGTGGATTGGGACGTTGGCTCGGAACCGTCGAGTGTGTAGCGGATCTCGGCATCGTCACGGCCGGCCGACAGCTCCAGGTCGATCGGCCCGGCGTGGAACCCACCGGCCGTCGAGAAGTTTACGCCTTCGGGGAACGGGGAGGGGCTGCCATCGCTGTTGGACTGCCCGGGCGAGGGCTCGCGGAAGATGACCAGGCTGTCGGCGCCGTCGGGATAGCGTCCCAGTGATTTGTTGGACGGGATTTCGGTGGGCGGGATCTCATCCACCCGGGAACCGGTCTGGAAGTCGGTGAGCAGGATCTCCTCGCCGGCCTGGGCGATGCTGAAGTTGGTATGGAGCGGCTGGCCGGGCGTGCGGCGGTCCTTGCCGGAGGCCCAAACGAGCAGGAATCCACCCGGTTCAAGCACCGTGCCTTCGGGCAGAAGCCAGCGGAACGGGCGATTATAATCATCCGACAAGCCAAAAAAGCTGATGTCGGCGTTGTCAGGGCCGGCGTTGTACAGCTCGATCCAGTCTTCGTAGTCACCGTCCTCATCGGCAATGGTGGTCTGGTTGGACGACTGGATTTCGTTGATCACAATCTGGGCCTGGCCGGGAGAGTTGAACAAGAGCAGAAGGCAGATTGTAGAGGCAAGCCAATGGATAGCACGCGGGCGCGGAAAAATCATAAAACAGTTACAACTATGAAATAAATGGATTAGGGGTATGCCATTCAGAATTCCGGCACAGTGCGGCAACAAACGCCTGTAAGACGGGTCGGTTGCGGTTACCGGTTTTTCAACCGCTTTTGCCGTTCGAATTATAAATCCCTGTATGTAATGAACATCAATATAAGCAAGAAATTGTAATTATGATTGCCGGATGGCGACTACCTGATGAGCGTCATTTTCCGGACCTCGCGAAAATCCCCCGCATCCAGCCGGAAGAGATAGACCCCGCTGGCAAGGCCGCTGAGACCGGATGTGTCGAAAATTACACGGTGCCGGCCGGCGCTGAGGTCTTCATCCAGCAAACGGGCGATGCGCCGGCCCGTGATGTCAAAGACATCCAGCCGGGCACGCGACGGTTCCGGCAGGTCGAAACGGATGATGGTGGAGGGGTTGAACGGGTTGGGATAGTTGGAGTGGAGTGCAAAACTTGCGGGCGTGTCATCTTCTGCAGGGTGATCATCCTCCCCGTGGGCGGATGTGTCCGTTGCCCGGAACTCCGCAACCAGGTGGAGGCTGTCAATGGCTGTGATCTGAATGCTGTCATCGGAGCTGTAAGTGAACCGGCCGTCGGGCGTGACTTCCTCCCAGCGCACGAATTTGTAGCCTGGCTCGGGACGGGCTTGCAGTGTCACGGGGATATCGGCAAAGTAGGTGCCGTTCCAGGGCCACAATGTGTCATTGGTGTCATCACCGGCCGTGTCGATGCCAACCGTTGCCGGGTCAATGGCTATGGTATTGACGGTTACGGTGCCCGGTCCCGGGACATCCAGCACCAGGCGGAAAGTATCGGTATCCGCAAATGTCGCAAGCTGCTCCCACATGTGACCCGGACGCCGTTCGGCAAAAAGCCGCATCACATCCACCCTGTCCACCCACTCTTCATAGTCCTGCGGGTACGGCCAGTTGCCGGCGTCGCCGCGCCGGTTGATGTGCTCCACAATCTCGGGAGCATATAGGGCCTTGAGGGAATCAAGAAGCGCCGTCATGCGGTCGGGTTGAAACGTGGTGTTGAGCATGTCGGCGAACCGGTTGAAAAAGGCGTCACGGAAGCCCCGGTTTTCCAGCAACCCGTTGAGCAGCGTGTTGGACCAGGGCTCACGGCCAAAACCGGTGACCCGGTTCATGGTGTTGTTGCGGTAGGAGGAAAGCCAGCCAAAGCCGAAATCCGTATCCACAAGAACCCAGCGCCAGCGTCCGTCATGCTCGGGGATGAGCGCGTCGGGACGGTATTGGCCGTGATTCTTGCGCCAGAAATCGATGTTGTTGTGCGGCCAGTCGGTGTTGTCGGCAAAAATGTTGGCGATGAAGTAGTCGATGAAGTTGTCGATGTCCATCTGCCGGGCGACCTGCTCGAACAGCGCATCGTCGCTCAGGTCTTCTGAGTCAACGAATTCACGCATGGCCAGATAGTCGGCATTGTCACCGGCCCTCGGATTTAGCGCCGAAGTTGTGAGCAGGTCCAGTTGCCCTTCACTCAGGTGGTAATGCGTCTCGAAATAATGGCGGTCATAGCGCTGGCGGATGTTGTAGATGCCCCAGTATTCGCCGTTGAGGAAGGCCACGACCGGACGAAAATGCTGGATGTCCACATTCATGTGGCGCACGCTTTCCTGGGTGTACACATCCCGGAACATGGTTGCGGTCTGATCCTGGCCCGATCCGCGCAGAATGAGCCGGTTGAAATCGTCGAGCTCCAGGTTTTCGAAGAATCGGTACCGGAATCGGCTCTCGCCATATTCGCTGCGGGAGTAAAGCCGCAGGCTCTTGTGCGGAAACGCGCGCGACCAGCCGCCGTGAATGCGCACGCCGATGTCCTGGCTTATGGCAACGGTGCCGTCCTCCTCGAACATGGTGAAATGGGCCGGACGCTCCCACTCCCCGCCGCGCCGGTTGTAATTGGCAGGAGCACCGCCGTTGAAAGCGCCGCCGCCATCGTTCAGCCACTCCTCATGCACCCTGCCAAGCACGTATATGCCGGTCTCATGGTCGAAAAAATGGTCGCGATCCGTGTTGATAGTCACAACGGGAAAGCTATAGCGCGCATGACCTTCCGGGTGGATGAAGTACGTGCCGGTCATGACGGGTCCGGGCAGGTCGCCATCCCGGAAAGCCCGGGCGCGGACCACCGTGCCCTTGAAAACCGTCTCGAAGGGAGTCCCGGCAGGTGCATAACGATGGGTGATCTCCGTGATTTCGGAAAGGTCGTTGGGGTCGGTTGAGCGGTCGGTGATCGGAATGGGACCGCTGTACAGCTCCGAATCCGGGCCTGGCTCGGAGCCGTCAAGCGTAAAACGTATCTCAACGTCGCTGTCCGTACTCGCAAGTGCCAAATCGAAAGGTTTGGGATGGAAACCGGCCTGATGCGATGGTTCCGGCATTTCCAAAATGGCGCCAAAGCCGGGCGATGATGCGTTGGGCTGGCCGGGGGTCGGCTGGTCAAAATAGGCCCATTGCTCTGAGCCATCGGTGATGCGGCCCCAGGAATGGTCGGAGGGTATGGGTGTGGGCGGGACCTCGTCGATGCGCTGCTCGGCGGGAGGGAGGGCAGGATGCGACAGAAGGATCTCTTCGCCTTCCCGTGCAATGCTGAAATTTGTGTGGAGCGGCTGGCCGGACGTGCGGCGGTTCTTGCCGGAAGCCCACACGAGCAGGAATCCGCCCGGTTCAATGACCGTGCCTTCGGGCAGGATCCAGCGGAATGGGTTTTCGTAGCTGTCCGAGAGCCCGAAAAAGCTGATGTCGGCGGTGTCGGGTCCGGCATTGTAAAGCTCAATCCAGTCCTCGTAATCGCCGTCTTCGTCGGCAATGGTACTGTTATTGGAGGCCTGGATCTCGTTGATGACTACCTGTATGGTACCTGAGGTATTGCCGGAATCTTTGCCGGAATAGACCGGTGCTGCTTGCAAGACCAGGACAGAGAATAAAAAACTTTGAACTGCAAGTGATATCATCACAGATATCGGGTTTGGTAACGAATTGCCATCAAAGCTAGCCGGCTATTCCATAGCGGAACAAAGCGGTTTGCAAGGATGTCAGAGTTTTGTACCGTTTCAATCCGGCTTGTGCCGCTTTTTCAGCTCGGCGACCAGATCCTCCAGTTTCATACCCTCGCCGATGAGCAGCATCATGAGGTGGAACAGCAGGTCGGCCGCCTCATAGGTGAGCTCCTCGTGCGAATTCTTGGCAGCGATGACGGTCTCCACCGCCTCCTCGCCCACCTTTTGGGCCAGCTTGTCGCGCCCGGCCCGGAACATCTTGCTGGTGTAGGAGCCCTCGGGCAGCTTCTCCTTGCGCTCGTGGAGCAGCTCCTGGAGTTCGTTGAGGAACACAAGCCCGTCATCGTACGCATGTTCGTGGAAGCAGGAAGTCTCTCCGGTGTGGCAGGTGGGCCCGACCGGATCCGCCTCCACCAGTAGCGCATCACTGTCGCAATCTTTTTGGATGCGCACCACGTTTAGCACGTTGCCCGACGTCTCGCCCTTCATCCACAACCGCTTCTTCGACCGGCTGAAAAAAGTGACCTTGCCGCTGTCGAGCGTGGCGCGCACCGCCTCGCTGTTCATATAACCGAGCATCAGGACCTGCCGGGTTTTGGCATCCTGGATAACCGCAGGCACGAGTCCGTCGGCCGGATTGTAGACGATATCATCGGGGTTGAGCATAATTCTGTTGGAACGGTTGTTGGATGGTTTCAGCCAAGGGCTGAACGGATAATCGCCGGTTCGCGGAATGGAATCCGGACAGGTTCAAAGATACCATTTTGAGCGGACTTTATTTCCGCCTTCAAAGACGCACGGGAATGCCGGCCTCGTGCATTACCTGCTTCAGGTCGGCGATCTCGATCTCCCGGAAATGGAAAATGCTGGCTGCCAGAACGGCATCGGCCTTGCCATCCGTAATGGCATCAATGCAGTGCTCGATGGTGCCGGCCCCGCCGCTTGCGATAAGCGGCACCGGCGCGACTTCCGAAATACGGGCCAGCAGCTCATTGTCGAACCCCGATTTTGTGCCGTCACGGTCCATGCTGGTCAGCAGGATCTCACCCGCACCGCGTTCGGCCACCTCCCGGCACCAGTCTATGGCGTCTATTCCGGTATCTTTTTGTCCGGCATTGATGTAGACATTCCAGGAATCGCCGGTGCGCTTGGCATCCACGGCGGCCACCACGCACTGCGATCCGAATTTATCTGCGGCACGGGTGATAAGCTCCGGATCGCGGACAATACTGCTGTTGAGCGATACTTTGTCCGCGCCGGCCAGCAGCAGAGCCCCGATCTCCTCCACGCTGCGGATACCCCCGCCAACGGTGAACGGAATGCGGATGTGGCGGGCAATGTCCTTGACCAGCGACACCAGCGTTTTGCGTTTTTCGTTGGTGGCGGTGATGTCGAGGAACACCAGCTCGTCCGCACCCTCTTCGGAGTAGCGTCCGGCCAGTTCCACCGGGTCACCCGCATCCACAAGACCAACAAAATTGATGCCCTTGACCGTACGGCCGTTTTTGATATCCAGGCAGGGAATGATACGTTTTGCCAGCAAAATTCTTTTTTCTAGGTTTTCAGTAGTTCGTGAGATTCTGCACTTTAAGCGATGTGCCGGGATTTCGAGGGTTATTTACAGCCTGCTTTGCGAGATGCGCGAACATCTGTAATATGTCATGCGTATAATCCACCAGATGCACAAAACTTCAATGGTACTCATGCGAAAGAACGGGCAATCATGCATCTTGTTATTGCCTGACGCCCGAACATCGCGCCGTGCAAAATAATCAAACTGCCGTTCATTGACCAATAACTCTATCGGAGGATACACATGACATGTCCCGCCCGCCAGGCATTTGCAACCGCCGCGCTTTCCGTCCTCTTTTTTTTTCTGCTTCTGCCTGCACAACTTTCAGCCGCCAGCGCTCCAGGAAAGTCCAGCAGCCCGGATATCACCCTGTTTCCCGGATGGGGATGGGTGCTCGAAACCCGCACCGCAGATCTTCAGAGCGGACGCAATGAGGTGACCTTCCCCGGAATCGCCCGGCAGCTCGACCCCGGTTCCCTGCTGATCGACATGGACGGCGACCTCATCTCCCTGCGGACCCGCACCGAACACCAGGGCTGGGAGCGCATTTTCCGGGACCTGACCGGAAAACAGATCCGCCTGATCAGCGAAACCGGCCAGCTGGTGGAAGGGGAGGTGGTGGAGTTCACCCAGGGACGCCTGTACCTGCGGAAGGAGGGCGGACGCTTCATGCTCATCCCCAATCCCCACAATTACCGTCTGGAACTTGCCGCCATGCCGGATGCCGACAAGCCGGGCGTCCAGCTTGACGCCGTAGTAAACGTCGACCGCTCAGGCACCTACCCCGTCAGGATCTTCTACGTTGCCAACGGGCTCTCCTGGGGCCTCGACTACTCCATCGTCCTGAACGAAGCCGAAGACAAAGCCGCCATCACCGGACTGGCTCAGATCCGCAACAACAGCGGAACGGCATGGGAGGATGCGCGCGTGCGCCTGGTGGCCGGCGAGGTGCGCATGAGTCCCCGGCACTCCCCGCACCTGCGCGAAGCCGGCATGGATATGGATGTGATGATGGCCCGCGCCGAGGCCATGCCCGATGCCGAGCAGTATGCCGATCACTACGTCTACCAGATCCCCAGCCGCCTCGACCTGCCCGAACGGGAGCTCTACCAGTTCCCGCTGGTTGCCGCCGAATCCGTCGATGTGCGCAAGATCTACAGATACCACGTCCGACCGTTCTCCGGCACATCGGAGGACCCGCGCCGGCTGGATATCGTCTACGCCTTCCAGAATCTGGATGAGCAGGGGCTGGGCAAACCGATGCCCGCCGGAACCGTGCGCGTGTACAGGAAAACCGGGGTGGATGAGACCGACCGCCCTGACTCCGGTACCGCCGGCACGGCAGGTGACGTGCCCTCAAACGATGGAATGCAGTTGCTTGGACAGGACCGCATCCAGCATGTGGCAAAAGGCGATCGCTTTGAGGTCATGACAGGCAGGGCCTTCGATGTGAGAGCCATTGAAACGCTTGCGCGGCAGGAGCAGGTGGCTCCGCGTGTCCGGGAAGAGAGCCGCGTGATAGCCCTGAAAAATGACAAAAAGGAGAAAGTTACGGCCACCGTGGTGGTTCCCCTGCACAGAAACCTGACGGTCGTAAATGAAAACTACCGTCCGGTGTCCGAGACAGCGAACCGCAGGGTTTATGAGATCGACATCCCGGCGGAAGGGGAGGCCACACTGCGCATCACCATCCGCCAAAGCAACTGACGTGGAAGATGGTCTGCGATGAGCGGGCAATGCCGGTCTTCCGAGGACTCAGCGCAGGCTGGTTGATCCTTCGTGGAAGGAAAGCATGGTTTCCAGGTTAAGCAGCCCTTCGTAGAATGCACGTCCGATTACAACCCCGTACATTCCCTCAATGGCGAGCTGCCTCAGGTCTTCACCGCTGGCCACTCCGCCAGAGGCGATTATGTTCACCTGTGGATACCGATTGGCAATCTCTGTGTACAGACCAGAATTGACCCCGGTGAGCATTCCGTCCCGGGCAACGTCGGTGCACAGAATGGTCTTGACCCCAAGCCGCACCATGCTGCCCAGAAAATCAAGGGCGTCTTCGTCCGAAGTCTCTTCCCAACCGCCATAAGCCATTTTCCCGTCCTTGATATCAAGGCCGAGGATGCACGTGTCACCGCCATACAAATCCAGCGACGCAAGCCACTCATCCGGTCGCTGCACGGCCATGGAGCTGCTCACAATGCGTGAAACACCGGCCTTGAGCAATGTCTTGATATCCCGACGGCTCCGAATACCACCGCCACACTGGACTCCCACCCCGGTTTCTTCAATAATGCTTTCAATCACCGGCAGGTTCACGAAGCGCCCCTCCCGGGCCCCGTTCAGATCCACAATATGGATGTGGGAAAAACCCGCATCCCGGAACTCTTTCACAAAAGAGACAGGGTTGTCAGAGTAGACAGTGACTTCCTTGTAGTCTCCTTTTTTCAGTCGTACGACCTGCCCGTTAAGCAGGTCAATGGCCGGAATAACATGCATCGGTTAGAACTCTTAAATTAACCCCATATTAAATATTATACCTACAGTCAGACTGGAAATATACACTGACGGAACTTATTCTGCACCAGCTTTTTGTGTTGGCCGGGATTTTTTCCCCAACTTGGCCCACAAGACCCAGATCCCAAACAGCACAAAAGGAATACTGAGCAGCTGTCCCATGCCGATCATCCACGTCTCGGTGAATGCCGCCTGCTCCACTTTGGTGTACTCGATGAAGAAGCGGCTTCCGAACAGGATGATCATGAACACCCCGGTAAGCAGCCCCTCCGGCGGGTTTTTCTTGTAGTAATAGTAGATGGAGACCAGGATCACGAAAATGATTATGCAGATGAGCGCTTCGTACAACATGGTGGGATGGCGGGGAAGCATATCCACCCTGGCGAAAATGACCGCCCACGGCACCTCGGAGGGCAGCCCGACGATCTCGGAATTGAAAAAGTTGCCCAACCGGATGAACGCGCCGCCCAGGATCACCGGAATGACCAGCCGGTCACCCAGCCAGAAGAACCTAATACCGCGGTGCCGGCGAAGGTAGAGCCACATGGCCAGCATGATACCCACCGTGGCCCCGTGGCTGGCCAGCCCGCCCTGCCAGATGAAGAGCACCTCGTGCAGGTTCCGGATGTAGTAGTCGAAATCGTAGAAAATGACATGGCCCAGCCGGGCTCCGACCACCGTGCCGACAATGATGTACATGAGCAGCCGGTCGGCCAGGGCCACATCCTTGCCGGCATCGATGAAGAGCTTGCGGCCAATGAAATAACCGCAAAGGAACGCCGCGGCAAAAAGTACACCGTACCAGCGGATCAGCACAGGCCCGAACTGCTGAATGGTGGCGCCGGGCAGCACAAGGAAGACCAGCTGTCCGATCACGAACGCGCCGGCGAGGATGCCGAGCGTCTGCCATCCACTAAGCTCATCCGGTTTGCCATCCTGATCCGATTCCTTCTTGCGTTTACGACGCCTGCGCTTGCCGGCGGAATCTTTATCCTCCCGCTTAAGCAGAAAGTAGGGGGCCGCGATGAACAGCACGGCGGCCAGGATCAGCCCTGGTATACTTACGGCAAAAGGAAGCGTAATTTCGCCCAGGTTGAACATGACCGGGTTGCCTTCCCAAAAGAAATAATCAGAATTCATGTGTCTGTGTCAGGATAGTTTGTAGGTGGATCCGCCCGGCCCGTCCTCAATGGTGATTCCAAGTTCGGCCAGACGATTCCGGATTTGGTCCGCCGTTGCCCACTCCTTGTTCTTGCGCGCGGATTGCCGCAAATCAAGCAGGATCTGCATGACCCCGTCGAAAGGCAGATCGCCGCCCTCGCCGGTTTCGCCCGGCTGCCATATGCCCAGCACCTCCCCGCAGAACAGTTTGAGAAACTCGCTGAGCTCGGTAATGTTGGATGGGGATTTGCCGCTTTGCAGAATGGATTTGAGCGGACGCAGCTGCTCGAACAGCACACCGATCGCCTTGGCCGTGTTGAAGTCGTCGTTCATGCAGGCATGGAGGCTGTCGCGGAGTTTCTGCAGGTTGAAGGACTCGTCGGCAGTGGCCTGGCCGTCGTTTTCGCCGCCGGCAGCACCGTTTCCGGCTTTGCTGTTACCATCGCTACCACCCGAATCATCCCTGCCGGCAGATTTATGGATCGCCTCAAGGATACTCACGAGGTTCAGGTAGCCGCTTTCAGCCGATTCCAATGCCTTTTCCGAAAAATCAGTGGTGCTGCGGTAGTGGCTTTGCAGCAGGAAGAACCGGATCACCTCCGGCGTCCATGCCCTGCTTAGCAGCTTGTGCGAGCCGGTAAAGAACTCCTCAAGCGTGATGGCGTTGCCCAGCGACTTGCCCATCTTCTGGCCGTTGAGGGTGACCATGTTGTTGTGCATCCAGTAACGGACGAACGGTACATCAAACGCTCCCTCGCACTGCGCAATCTCGCATTCGTGGTGCGGAAACATGTTCTCAAGGCCGCCCCCGTGAATGTCGATGGTCCGGCCCAGATACTTCGTGGCCATGGCGGAACACTCGACGTGCCAGCCGGGGAATCCCTCCCCCCAGGGAGAATCCCAGCGCATAATGTGGGATTCGTCGGCCTTCTTCCACAAGGCAAAATCGGCGGGATTGCGCTTGTCGCTGCTCACGCCGACCCGGCCTCCGGCCTCGGCCTCGTCCAGCGTGCGCCCGCTCAGCTTTCCGTAATCCGGCAGTGAGGTAACGTCGAAATAAACATTGCCGTCAGACTCGTAGGCATGCCCCTTTTCGATCAGCGTTCTGACCATGGCAATCTGCTCGGGTATGTATCCGGTAGCCCGCGGGGAGATATCGGGCCTGAGGACGTTCAGACGGTCCATGTCCCGGAAATACCGGTACGTGTATTTTTCCGCAATCTCCATGGGCTCCAGACGCTCGAGACGCGACTGCTTGACCATTTTGTCCTCCCCTTCGTCCGCGTCGTCGGTCAGGTGGCCGACATCCGTGATGTTTTGCACGTAGCGCACGCGGTAGCCCAGGTGACGCAAATAGCGCACCACCACATCAAAACTGACATAGCTCTTGGCATGTCCAAGATGCGGGTCGCCGTACACCGTGGGACCGCAAACATAAATACCTACAAAACCCTCATGGAGAGGGACAAACGGCTCCTTCTTTCTGGTTAGCGTGTTGAACAGCTGAATTTCTTCCATGTTGTGATAACAGCAGGGACGGTTTTTTTGGCGTGATAACAGAGTTGACAACGGAATCATTTCCAACACCAAAGATACAAAACACCCGGCGAAAGGATAAATGCCGATTCGCGTTTTGCATAACAAGTCGATTTTCCAGATTATCCTCCAGAGATTGGACGGGATTTCTTATTTTACAAGGCGAATCCCGGGGTAGTACGGACATCACACCAATGCGACGGCATCACACCACAGTGTCATCCGCAGGTTGTGGTAGTGCCGGCACCAGGATTTCCAGGCATCTTACAGCACGGATGACGGTGATACCTTTCAAGCCCGCATCCAGGAAACGCATTATCTGCAAACGGCCATGACCGAGTCGAAAAAAAAGGAACTTTACGAAAAGCAGAGAAAGGACATTGAAAAACTGTTCCTGCACGGACTTGATACGGTCTCACCCGAGAAAATCGTCCGTTCCTCCGTCTCACTGGAGGATGACCGGCTTGTGATCTGCGGCCGGTCCTACGCGCTGCCCGCTGACCGGCGCATATGGGTGTTCGGCTCCGGCAAGGCGGCCGGACGCATGGCGCTTGAGCTCGAAAACATCCTTGGACGGCGGGCTTATGATGGCATTGTGATCTGTCCATACGGACTCAAAACAGCCACCAGACGCATCCAGCAATTTGAAGCCGCCCACCCAGTACCCGACCTCAACAGCCTCACAGCCACCTATGAACTTGTGGATGTGGCCGCTGACGTGAAAGAGTCCGACCTCGTGATCTACCTGGTCAGCGGGGGCAGCTCATCCCTCCTCTGCAAGCCAAGCGAAGAACTGGAATTCGACGAGGTCAGGGAATTGTACCGCCAACTGCTCCAGTGCGGTGCCCCCATAGGTGATGTGAACAAGATCCGAAAAAGTATATCTCTGGTAAAAGGGGGTAAGTTGCGTCAGCATTTTGGAAATGCCACGGTCGAATTGCTTGCTGTATCGGATGTCCCCGGCAACGATCCGGCCGACATCGGAAGCGGCCCGCTGGTCGATGACCATGTGTCGCCGGGCGAAGCGCTGGAACTGCTGCGCAAGTATCACATCGACAAGAAAATAGCTGCACGCATCGTACGCTTCCTGGAACGTGGCGGTGACCGGACGCCAGGTTCGGTCGGTTCGGCCGGACTCAAAACACACGTCACGGTTGTGGCAAACGTGGAAAAAGTGGCCGGGACGATCCGCGAGGAGGCCGAGGCCATGGGTTACAACACGTGGGTGGCGGAGGAGTTTGTAACGGGAGAGGCGCGCCATGCCGCAAGGGAAATTGCCCAAAAGGCCGTGGAACTGCTGGCTCGCGACAAACCTGTACCCAAACCTGCGGCTTTGGTTTTCTACGGGGAGACCACCGTCACCGTCACGGGCTCCGGCAAAGGCGGCCGCAATCAGGAGCTGGCACTCAGCGCCGCACTGGCGCTTGAAGGGCAGCATGGCATTACCCTCCTGAGCGGTGGCACCGACGGCAAGGATGGCGAAACGAATGCCGCCGGCGCAGTGGTCAATGGCCAGTCGGCCCTGGACGCCCGGGAAAAGGGTATCAGCCCAGAATCGTACCTGGAGAACAACGACTCCTGGACTTTTTTCAAAAAAACAGACGGATTGCTCGTTACAGGCGTTACGGGTAATAATCTGATGGATATTCAAATAGTACTGGTTGAAAAATGACCTGGGACGCGCCCATCTACCTCTGGCTCATACTGACATTGCCGCTGATGTACGGAATCAGCTGGTTTCTCAAATACCGACTCCGGAAAAAAAGGGAACGCTATTTTTCCGACCAGCTGTACATGCAGCTTCAGAACAACGTACGTCCGCAAGCCCTGCGCGCGCGCGAGGGATTGTTTTTTGCAGGTCTGTTCTTTCTGTTTATTGCACTGGCTGGCCCCAAGATCGGTACCGAAGTCCGGGAGGTATCACGAGAGCAGCTCGACCTTATCGTCGGCCTGGACCTGTCGCTGAGCATGCTCGCCGAAGATGTGCGCCCCAACCGGCTCGAAAAAGCCCGTTTCGAGATCAACAGAATGCTGCGGTACCTTGAAAATGACCGGATCGGACTGATTGTCTTCACAGGCCACGCAATGCTCCATTGTCCGCTCACCACAGACTATTCCGCATTCCGGATGTTCCTGGATATTGCCGAACCGGACATCATGCCCTCGACTACCACCGACTTCCAGCCCCTCTTCCGGGAGGCTGTTTCCGCATTTGAATCATCGGAGCGCGTTCGGGGCAACCCGGCCCGTGTTCTGGTGATCTTTTCCGACGGTGAAGACCAATTTGATCGCTACAGCGAACCGCTCCGGCAGCTTCTGGATATGGGAGTGTACATTTTTACGGTCGGGATCGGCACCGAAGAGGGTGGACGCATCCCAAGGATCAATCCGGAAACCGGGGGGTTTCAGGACTTTCACCGTGACCGCGACGGGCGTGTCGTTACCACAAGACTTGCTCCTGAACGCCTCCAGGAAATGGCCGACCAATCGGGCGGGCAGTATTTCCAGATATCGCGGACAGCACACAACATCGAAGGGTTCATCAGGCAGCTTGACCGTCTCGACCGCAGCACATTTGCCACCGAGGAGATCACACGTTACCAGAACCGCTACTACATACCCGCTTTTTTCTCATTTCTGTGCTTCCTGGCGTCACTTTTCATCCCAGGGTATAAACCTGAGGAAAACGACAAGAACAACGATTCCAAAAAATGATCTCTTTTTTTGTCCTGGACCTGGACGGATGCCTTACTTACCCTTTTGAGACTCCTGACTGGGAGTCTGTCACAAAAATCCGCGAATATCAGTTGCAGAGCGTCAAAGACGAAACGATTCCCGCACTGAGCCTGTGCACCGGACGTCCGCAGCCTTATGCCGAAGCAGTGGCGCAGTGGATGGGGATCCGCGACACCATCATCTTCGAGAGCGGAGGCGGCTTCTACCATCCGCTGACCAACGAACTTACCTGGTCGCCCCATTTTACCGATGAAATCGCCCGGAAATCCCGCGAAATACGCTCCTGGTTTGCCAGTGACGTACTGTCAAAGTTCCCGGGGGTCATGCTTGAGTACACCAAGCACACCGATGTCGGCATGGTGCATACGAATGTTGAGGAGATCGAAAAGGTCTATGAAATTGCCAGGAAACGCATCGAAGCGGATTACCCCGAGTTTGAGGTGCACCAGACCGGCGTCTCGGTCAATATCATAGTAAAGGCGTGCAACAAGGCGTCGGGACTTCGGTTTTTTGCAGAGCGGAACGGCGTTACCGCAGCGGAGATTGCCTATATCGGTGATTCGACCGGCGATCTGCTGGCACTGGAATGGGCCGGTGCGCCGTACGCACCCTCAAACGCCATCCGTGAAGTGCGCGAACGCTCTCATGTAATGAACGGCGAGGCATCGGCCGGCGTACTTGAAGCCTATGAGTCCATCATCGCCAAAAACCGGGGTTTAGCATCGTGAAACTGCCGGGTGCATCACCTCTGTGAACGCGCTTCCGGTTCCTCCAGCAGCTCCTCCATCAGTTCGAAATAGCGCTCGATAAGGCGCCGGTAATCCTCCCGGAAGCGGGTGTAGCGTGTCTGGTCGGCCCCGGACCGTATGCGCTGCCGCAGCTCCTCCATGGTCATCTCCGGCACGTCGCGGCGCTCAAACTCCTCCGCCGTCTCGCCCAGCCGCTGCTCCTCGTCCTCGTCGCGCTTGTGGACCGACTCCTCGACCTCAAGCATGCGCGACAGGATGTTCTGTTGCCGCTCGACCATGATCTGGTCAGTCGATCCGCCGCGCAGGTCGTTGATCGCATCCTCCATCTGCTCCGCCAATCGCTCCATCTCGCTCATCAGACGGTCGCCCTCGCGTCCGCCCCGGCGCTGAAGCTGCCGCATCTGTTCGCGTATCTCGTTCTGCTGCCGCGCCATCTGCTCCAGCCGCTCCATATGGTCCTGCGTGAGACGCTCACCCTGGATGTCGTTGATGAAATCGAGGATCTGCTGGTTGAGTTCCTGCTGGTTCTGCGACATGTCCTGCAGCTGCTGCATCATCTGCTCCATGCTCATGCCGCCCTCGCCGCCACCGCCGTTATCCATGTTGGACAGTTGATCCATCAGATCAGCCAGCAAGGTGCCGATCTCGTTGAGGCCGCCGAGCGCCGTCCGTTCACGCGCTGTTGCCTGCTGCCGGTCGCGCTCGATCAGCGACTGCAGGGCCCGCTGCATGTTACGCTGCACCTCGTGCTTGCGGTCGTTAATGACATTGGAAAACTGTGGGATTTCAGCCGAAACGCGATACAGCGAGTCGGTGATCATGCCGAACTGCCCGGCGATGTTGCGCTGCCGGCGCGCCTGTTCGATGAACCCGGGACTGTTGGATGCCAGGTCGCCCGTGCGCCGCGTCACGTCTTCCTGCTCAACGGAGAGCAGTATCAGCGTATCCAATATGTAGCGCAGCGCCTGCATGTTGACCGAAATCGTCTGCTGCTGCATCTGTGAGCGCATCTCGGAGAGTGACTGCGCCATCTCGCGCATCTGCGCGCCCATATCCTGCTGCTGCCGGCGGATCTCCGAAGGATCGGTCTGCCCGCCCTCCATCTGCTCGATATTATCCTGAAGGTTTTGGTCCATCTGCTCCATCTGCTGGCTCATCTCATCGCTCATCTGCTGCATCTGTTCCATGCGCCGCTGCGGACTCTTTTCGGGCAGCCCCTGGATCTTGTCGGACAGGTCCTGCATCTGCTCTCGGATCTGCTCCTGCTGCCGGATCTGCTCCTCCCCAAACTCTTCCTGCTGCGATAATGCCTCCTCTTGCGCCGCCATGTCATCGAGCAGCTTCGACATGCGGTCCAGGTCGGCATCCAGCCGAAGCGATTTGAACAGCTCCAGCGTCCGCTCCAGCCGCTCACGATATCGTTCTTCGTTGAACTGGATCTGGTCAAGCTGTTCGCGCAGCTGGCCCTGGTCCATCTGGCTCAGGTTCTCCTTCATCTGCTCAAGCAGTTCCAGGATTTCCGGATCGTTGATCTCGCTCATGAGCTGCTGCAGCTCCCGGTAGCGCTCCATGGTGTCCTCCGACATCATGCCCTGCTCCTCCATGTCGCGCGTCAATTCCTCAAAATCCCTTCGCAGGTCATCGATCTGCTGCTCAATATCCCGGCGCTGGTCGCTGATATCTTCGATCAGCTGTGAATGCTCCCACTCCTCATCCGGACGCGTCCGGATCTCCTCGCGCAACCGCTCCATCTCCTGCTGCATGCGCCGGTAAGACTCCTCAACCTCGGAAAAACGATCCTCTATCTGCTCCTCCCGCTCGTCCTGGTCAAAAAACCGCGACGCCAGCGAGGGGATTTCGATGAAATGGGTGGATGAGCGGCCGGTCTGGTAACCGTCGACTTCGTTGTTATCGGTCACCTCGATCCAGTACTCCAGCCGGTCCATGGCCGACAGGTTCATGGAACGGATGTCCCAGTCGTACTCGGCCAGGCCGCGCCGCCGCTCCGGTACGGACAGGTCAACCGAGCCCTCCACCGGCACATTCACAAACGCTTTGTGCAGCCTGTATTTTAGTCGCACCGAGGTAAAACCGAAATCATCCTCAAATTCATAAAGCAACGGCAGATCACCGGTGACGAAATCATTGATGCGCTGTTCGGGACTCAGGATCTCGACATGTGGCGGCTGGTCCGTGGCAACCGAGAGTCGGAACCGGAACGGATTGCTGTTTTCAAGCCCGAATTCGTCGCGCATCCTGAAATGATACCGCTCGTCGGCGCGGGCCGTCAGGTGTTTGGTGATGAGCGTGTCAGGAGTGATGGACAGCGTGTCGCCGCTGTTCTCGGCGACCATAGTCAGCTCCTGAAGCGGTTTGTTTTTTCGCGCCCGTATCTCCAGCCCGGATCCGGCCATCGCATGTATCCGGTTGAAGGGATAGGTGTGTGTCTCTGGATCGAGGCCGGTGTACCCCGGTGGCGTCACCGCCACCGTGAGATCCTGCAGCCGGGGAAGCAACTCCACCCGGATCCGCCACCTCTCGGTCCGGAAACGGTCCATTTCCACAAAAAATTCGGAATCCTCAAAAAGTTCGGTTTCCCGCGATAGAAAGGTCTGGTCATCGTGGCGCGTCATGCCGAGGATACGCGGCTCGTTCTCCTGTCCGGAGCGCAGTCCCAGCCGCACCTGGTCGGGGACGGTCCCCTCGAACCGGACGGCTACCTGAAACGCCGAACCCTGCTCGATGGTCGTATCACCCGGGGTAACCGAGAATTCAAACGGGATGGGCCGCTGATATGACATCCAGAATGTGCCGCTGCGTTGCAGGGCATCACCGGCCCAGAGCATGATCCCGGCAAACAGCACCATGCCGGTTGCGGCAGAAAGCAGCGCGTATCTCTGCAGGGTGGATGCGGGATGGCGGCTGCAGTACGCACGAAGCTTGCTATCCGGGTCCTGGGAGGCGATTTGCCGCAGGTTCTGTTGGATGGCCGCCTCTGTCAGCTCGGAATCGAAGGGGTGTCGGCCGTGAGAAAGGTCCAGTATGTGCCGTATTCCAGGCAGCCCGATGCGGTCGGAGACTTCACGGTAAAAAGTTGTGAATGATGGCACCCTGACCTGCTGCCAGACCACCCACGCCGCACCCAGACCTCCGCCGAGCACCGCCAGCCAGAATGCGGCCTTGAAGGCAGGCGACAGATAAAGAATCTGCTCAAGCAGCACAAAAATGACAAGCAATGCCGCAAGCCCCGCCGCACCGGCAAGGACAATGGCCATTCGCCGTCTTCTAAGAAGCATCCCGTGCGAGTCACGGAACAGCTTTTCCAGGTTTTCAGTGCGCAGATCCTGATCCATGAAGTGATGTGATGATGGTCGCGTTTCCTATTGTTTACGTTGCTTGCAACGGGATAGTATGCCAAAAACCATCACAGATCGTCAAGTGTTCCCGCCCATGCCACTGATGGGCGCTGCGGCGTGTCCCCAAGCCGTATCAATTCGTTGTGCGGATCGTGCTCAAGGTAAAGCAGGATATTTTCCCGGATGCAGCGACCGAAAACACGCTTTTTATCCTCAAGGGTGAGCAGGGGGCGCGTGTCGAAGCCCATCACCCAGGGCAGGGGAAGATGGACCGTGGTGGGCACCAGGTCGGCCGCAAAAAGCAGATGCCGGTCGCCATCCGTAAACAGGGGAAGCTGCTGTCCCGGTGTATGGCCTTCCACCACTACAATCTCGAACCCGGGTTCATAGACATGACCGTCATCCACCAGACGTATCTGCCCGGATTCCTGCAAAGGACCAATGTTCTCGGGCAGGAAGCTTGATATTTCCCGTTCGTTGGGGTTCAGCACATTGTCCCAGTGCGCGGTGTGGACCCAGTGCGGTGCCTGTGGAAAGGTGAGGACCGGCCGGCCTTCCGGGTCGTGTTTCACGGCACCCCCGCAATGGTCGAAATGCATGTGCGTGAAAACCACATCGCTGATGTCCGACGCCCGGAAACCATGGTATTCCAGCGACGATTCCAGGGTGTAGGCGGAATGGTCCAGCTCGTAGATCTTTTGAAACTTCTCACCGGATTTGTGCCCGATGCCCGAATCGATCAGATAAACCCGTCCGGTAGCCGTGGAATGGACGAGCAGCACCCGCGCGGTAAGCAGGACCCGGTTCCGTTCGTCGCATTCAAGCTGCCGCGACCACAGTGTCTTGGGCACCACGCCGAACATGGACCCGCCGTCCAGGCGGAACGTGCCCGTTTCAAGGGTGAAAAGCCGAAAATTGCCGAATTGTGCTTTACTTAATGCCATTAAACCAACCGATATGATTCTGTTGTCCCGCCGCACATGCCAGCCCGGCAATAACGCCGCGGAATATTCCCGGGCCGCCCTTTCGCCTCACAGTTTGTTGAGCAGTTCCGAGAGGAACACACGAACCTTGCTCAGATCCTGCGTCACTTCCACGGGCAGGGGAGTGGATTCTTCCTTATCTTTGGCGCGGGAATCCTTTTTCTGTTCCCGGAGCACCTTTCGGGCACCGGCCGTCGAGTATTTTTTTTGCTGGATGAGCTCCCGGAGGGTCAGCACAGTTTGGATGTCATTATCCTTGTAGACCCGTTTCCCGGCCCGGTTTTTCACCGGCGACAGTTCGGGGAAAAGCGTCTCCCAGTATCTGAGAACATGCGGTTCCACCCCGGTCAGCTTGGAGACCTCCCCGATTGTGTAGTAGAGTTTATTCATTTTTCAGATATTTGTGAGTACGAATACCTTCCATAATAGCAATTTAACAAGAACAAATTTTGGTGAAAAATAGAACAGGGACAAATCCCGATGTCAGTGTGGTCGTGCCGCTGCTCAACGAGGTCGACTCGCTCCAGGAACTGACAGACCGCATCCACCAGGCCCTATCCCCACACTGGACCTATGAGGTGATTCTTGTGGATGACGGCTCGGACGACGGATCCTGGGAGAAGATCCGCGAGCTGTCCGGGAAGTCGCCCAACATCCGCGGCATTCGGTTCCGCCGGAATTACGGCAAAAGCCCGGCACTGCAGCAGGGATTCCGCAAGGCGCGCGGACGTTTCATCGCCACCATGGACGCCGACCTGCAGGATGATCCCGCCGAGGTTCCGCACATGATCCGAATGATCGAGGAACAGGACCTCGACCTGGTAAGCGGATGGAAAAAAGTGCGCTACGACCCCATCAGCAAGACCATCCCGTCGCGATTCTTCAACTACGTGACATCGCTGACCACCGGCATCAAGCTCCACGACTTCAACTGCGGACTCAAAGTGTACCGAACCGAGGTGGTCCGGCACTTGACGCTCTACGGCGAGCTCCATCGATACATACCGTACCTGGCCAAACAGCAGGGCTTCGGTCGCATCGACGAAAAAGTGGTACGCCACCATCCACGCAAACACGGAGTGCCGAAATTCGGGCTTTCGCGGTTCATCAAAGGGTTCCTGGACCTGCTCACTCTGCTTTTCCTGGGCCACTACATGAAGCGTCCCATGCACTTCTTCGGCGGCATCGGCACGCTTTTCCTGATCATCGGCGGCGGCATCACCGTCTACCTTACCATCATGCGCCTCTTTTTTGAAGTGTACCTGGCCGGCCGTCCGCTCTTCCTGTTCGGGATCCTGTTCCTGATCCTGGGCGTGCAGCTTTTTGCCATCGGTTTCCTGGGTGAGATTTTCAACCAGACCCGGGTGGATAAGGAAGGCGATCCTGTGAACATCCGTGAGGAGTCGGGATTTGACGGCTCAGCGGGGCGCGGTGCGAATGACCCAAAAGCATCCGCAGGCAGCGGACACCACTCTGGTGCTTCCGGGGGCACGGCCTCCGTTACCACCCGCGCCGGTGGCCATTTCGCCGACCCTGCAGACGAAACCGTACCCGATCCACACGAACCCAAAAAGAGCGGGGCGTAGGTCCATGAGCAAAATCGCTTACGATCCCACCAAGGACAAATTCGCCCGGTGGATCCGCCGCTCGCGCCTGCTGCGAACCCTGTTCTACAAGACCCTCGACCTGTTTTTCCTGCGCAGCTGGTATGTGCGCGCCGCGCTCCGCGAATACTACCGCAGTCGATTCGTATCACAGCAAAAGTGGGATATCCTGGATGCCGGCAGCGGTTTCGGGCAGTATGACCGTTTCATGCTCCGCCGCTTTCCAAACGCGTCGATCCACGCCGTCGACGTAAAAGAAGACTACCTGCAGGACTGCCGCTACTATTTTGAGAAGCAGATTTCCCGCGGACGCATACGGTTCGAAATGCACGATCTTGTCGCAGACGACCTTCCACCCGAATCATACGACCTGGCGCTCTGTGTGGATGTGCTTGAGCATATCGAGGACGACACCGGCGTGATGCGTCGGATCAGAAAAGCGTTGCGCCCCGGCGGCATCTTCATCATGCACTCGCCGTCCCACTACTCCGAAGAAGATGCCGGGGAGGATGAGTTTTTTGTGGATGAACACGCCCGTGCCGGCTATTCGAAGGAGGATCTTTCGGAAAAACTGAAGGCATCGGGGCTGGAGCCCGTCTCGCTGCGCTACTCGTACGGCAACTGGGGACACCGCGCCTGGGTCATGCTCATAAAGGTGCCCATGCTCTGGTTTACCCGCTTTGGCATGGTGACGCTTCTCTGGCTTCCGTTCTACTATCTGCTGACTCTGCTGCCCGGACTGGCGATGATGGCCATGGACCGGCGCGCCGACAATGAACGCGGGACCGGGATCCTGGGCATTGCCCGGAAAAAATAAAAGCCCGGCCTTCCGAAGAGACCGGGCTTTGATGTACCGCGTACGGGATTCGAACCCGTGCTACCGCCGTGAAAGGGCGGCG
>SLNO01000034.1 GCA_007132975.1 Balneolales bacterium | reverse complement strand
GCTTTGATGATCTGCTTTTCCGTTACGTTATCGAGTGCGGAAGTAGCTTCATCCATCACCAATACCTGGGGATCGTGGTAAAGCGCGCGTGCAATACCGATCCTCTGTCTCTGTCCACCGGAGAGCCTTACCCCCCGCTCACCGATCGCTGTATCCAGTCCATCGGGCAGGCGCCGCACGAACTCATCAAACTGTGCCAGTTTGAGGGCGCTCCATACCTTCTCGTCATCAATTTCTTCGTCCGGAATTCCAAAAGCAACGTTACTCCTGAGTGTCTCATCCGATAGAAAGATGAATTGCGGGATATAACCGATATTGCGCTGCCAGGCCGAAAGGTGGTCCTGGATGTTCATACCGTCCACCAATATTTCTCCGCTTTCGGGTTCAAGCAATCCAAGCAGCACATCCACAATGGTTGTTTTGCCGGCTCCCGATGGTCCGGTGAATGCCACGGACTGACCTTTGGGGATGTCAAGCGTAACCCCTCTGAGGGCTTGCGCATCACCGCCCGGGTATTTGTAATGCAGATCTCGGATTGTGATTCCCGTTTGCATTTCCAGACGTTCCTTCCTGTCACGGTCGGCCTTGAACTTCTTGCGGTATTCGACCAGTTCGCTGATATCATTGTAGATGGGATCGACCACCACCATGTTATACCGGAGTTTTGTGATGGTTTTTGTAACAATCTGGAGTGATGGCATCAAGCGTGCCGTGGCCACCACAAAAAGTGTCATAACAGGAATGATCGTTGTAACGGGACGTCCCTGTAGTACCATTAGCACGGCAATGAGCATGATACCGCCGATGGCAATGGTCTCGACAATGGGCTTGGGAAGCTTGGACAGGAAGAACTTTCGGGTTAGCATCAGTGAGCTACGGTAAGCCGAATGGCGGAATTTCTCGATAAACTGCGCCTCCCTGTTCAACACCCGGGCATCCTTGATGCCGCCGACACCCTGGTTGAGCGCCTTTATAAGTTCCCGCCTGTGAATCTGCTCTTCCTTTCCATAGGCTTTGAGCTTTTTGTGGGTCACCATCAAGAAAACCCCGACGCTTGTTCCAAGCAGGGAAAAGACAACCAGTGATATGGCCGGCTCCATTATGAGAAGGAACACGATTATTGAAAGTCCTATAACGGATTCCTTGATCAACTCCAGAGTCGGCTTGACCACTTGCTGAATCATCAACCGAACTTCCTGGCTGGAGTTCCGGAGCAGCTCAGCCGTGTTGCGCTGCAGGTGGAATGTGTATGGCGCCTGCATGTAAGATCTCATCAGGCGATGAGATGTTTTGTAAAACCGGCTGTAGGCATATCGAGCCTCCACGTAATAGAACAGTGCAATGAAGGCATTCTTCAGTATGAAGATAATGACAAGAGCAACGCCTCCCAACAACAGAAGCTCCCGGGAAGTCTCAATGCCAAAAAAGTTCATCAAACTGCCTACTCTATCATGATTGAGCACCATCTGGGGATCTGCTACTATGGATACGAAAGCAGGGATCATTCCGATGCCGGCGACTTCCAGTACGGCGACAACCATCATCATGAAGAGCAGGCCTGCCAGTCTGAGCTTATCGCCTTTAGGCAGGATGTAAAGAACTTTTTTGAAGTTTTCTAACACGTAAACGTAATGTATTTGGAATTTACCGGGCCAGGGTGCACACTAAAAGAAGAGCCGTTCGACCAGAAAATAGCCACCGGCGAGCGAGCCGAGCGTTGTAATGCCGAAAAGGACCAATTGCAGATTGGTAGGTTTTGTGCGGATGGCCACTGTCACATATTCACCGTTTTGCAGCTGGTAGTTGCGCATACCTTCCGGAAAGGGGTCTCTCAGGCGGTAAACCCACCTCTCGATGACCTCACGCTGCTCGTACTCATCAAACCGGTGCAGGTAGATTTCAACCTGCGGACGGGAGAAATAGGCATAAACACTCCGGGCATCACCAACCCTGGTGGCGCTTCCGCCAACACCGGGTCCGCCCGTATACGAGAGCATCTGCGTCACGGTAGTGCCCCGGGGCACCATGAAACGTCCGCGCATGGTGACAGCCCCCCAGACATTGATGGTGTCGGCCAGCACGCCGGTAGGCGCCAGCCTGACGATATCAGACCGGAAGGCCGGCATCTCCTGGATCTGTGCGTGGCTGTTAACAGCAGTCAAACCAACCAGGGTAACTAAAAGCAATGCGAATTTAAGGTAGTATGATTTCATTTAGATTGTGATTTTTGGGATGCAATGATTCTTCTACGAAGTGAGTGCCGATTTCTTTCTCGGTTCCTGGTAGGATTGGTACACTTTGCTGTTGTAGCTGTAAAGTTTGTTGTAGGCATAATAGCCCGAGGCCGATTTCGGGTTGAAGTCCATTAGCACGGTGCCGATAACTTCCGCACGAATACCCCGGAGAGCTTCCAGCAACTGGTCCAGGTCGGTTGTTGTCGTTCTTTTGAAACGTGCCAGGGCCAGAACCCCGTCAGCCTGTTTGATGATAGGAGCGGCATCATTAATGATACCAAAAGGCGGGCTGTCGATGAGAACATGGTCGTACATTTGGGATAGCTTTGTGAGCATCGCTCTCATCTTGTCACTATTCGCGGCAAGTCCGGGACTGGAGGGTTCCACACCGGCCGGAATAAAGTCAAGACCTTCGACCATAGTCGGCGTGATCACATCCTCAATTTTCCGGTTGGAAAAGAGATGGTCAATAACTCCGGGCCGTTTTTCTTTTCCGAAAAGGGTGTGCTGCATGGGACGGCGGAAGTCGCAGTCGACCAGAACCACACGTCGCCCGGCGCCGCACATGGAGATTGCCAGGTTGGCCGTGCAGGTTGACTTGCCCTCAAATTTTCCGGGGCTGGTGACAACCAGCATCCTGATATCCTTATCGGGATTATTGAATCGGATGTTGTTGAACAGCCTGCGGTAGCCTTCGGCCACACTGGATACCGGATCGAAGTAGGTCGTGAGCGAGGTGGCCACCTTGTGATCGCCGGTATCATAGAAATCCTTGCCCTTGAACTCTTTCTTTATCATGGTGTTGATTTCAGGGATTACGGACATAAGGGGCAGGTTGTAGCTCTTCATGATATCAATGCTGTCGATACTTTTGTTGGAAAGGACGATCAGCAGGACCATGCCCCCTGAAAGTATCAGGCCGCCCAAAATACCGAACAGCACGAACATCGGGATATCAGGGTAGAAGGGCGAGGCCGGAAGTCTTGCATAGTCAAAAACACGGCCATTGCCGGCAGTGGATTGTTCCTGCAACCGCAGTTCCACCTGTCTGCTTGCCACATCATTATACATGCGTTCGTGCAGCTGGCGCTGGCGCTCGAGGCGCACAAGTCGTGTCTGATCTTCCGGAAGCCGGGTCAAATCCTGCTCATAGCCCTGAATCTCGGATCGTGCACGGGATATCAGCGCCTTCATACGCTCCATTTCAATCATCTGTTCGGCTATCGCCCTGCGCAATTCGATTACTCTGCGGTTTACTCCGCCTTCTTCACCTATCAGGAAACCGGTTGTGCCTTCCAGGCTGCGTCCCACCAGCTGGTCGATCTCTTCCCGGTAGGCGGCGATGTCACGATTTATTTCCCGAAGGCGCGGTTCGGCATCCTCATTATTGCGTAGTTCCGGATTTCTCTCCAGGGTCAGGATCCGTTCGATGGTCAGACTGGCGATGTTTTCCTGCAGCATTTGAACGCGCGGCCCCACCGCTTCCTTGAGATGGTCGGAGAAACCGGGACGGATCTCCTCAAGCTCCATCTCCAGATTGGCCCGGCGTTTCTGGGCGGCATCCATTTCAAGTTCCGTTGCGGCAATCTGGTCGTCAAGCGCGTTGATCCGGGAAACAATGCGTGTGGTATGTGCGTCGAGATTTATCCCTCCTTCCACACTGCGCATGAACTCCTCCACCTCGCGTTCGGCATCGCGCAGCTGTTCCCCCACCTGAGCCATCAGCACATTGTCAAGAAAGTCGATGGTGTTCCTTGTACCCTCGCGCCTTGACTCGTAGGTAAACGAGACGAACTGGTCCATGATGATGTTCGGGATCATCTTGGCTTCCACCGGATCGGGTGACTCGTGCGAGACAATTATTATGCGCTGAGCCTCCCGGGACCGCTCAACAGTTGTGCGCGAACGCAGATCGGTTACAATGCGGTCGAGCGAGCGTGTTCCCCCTTCGCTGTCACGCAAGATTGGAAAGGGTCTGTCGTTTTCCATCAACTGCATATCCATAATAGTCCTTGCCACGCGTTCGGCAAAGGAACGGGATCCCAGGATCAGCAACTGGTCTTCCATAGCCCGCGACATTTCAACTCCCATGCTTCTGGGGAGAATGCCGCCCATATCGCCGCCCTCACCACCTCCGGCGACGTCATGATGGATTATCAATGACCCGGTGCTGCGAAATTTCTCCTCCTGTTCCTGAGCAAAGTACCACGCTCCGGCGCCACCTGCCACGGCAAACAGCAGAATGATCCATTTAAAGCGCATTAAGCCGGCCATGGCTTTCTGGAATCCAAGGGATGCTCTCTGATCATCCGTATTTTGCGGAGTATTCATCATAAGATCTTCACGATCCACGACCTTTTTTGATCCGTTGCCGGAATAGTTTCCGTTGGACGGCCTTCCTGATGGGGTATAATTTATGTCGGACATGTCTTTCTGTGAGTTATCTGCGATGATATGAAATAAATCGGCACATTTATACCAATTGATGGCAGGTGCGTTTTATGTTAAGTACTCCCGACTAATTACAAACAAACAAAATACGAAATTCGGGAATGGGTTGATAGTCTTGTCTGTCAGCACAGCTCCGCCTTGTAAGTCCCATATCCAAAAAGGTTCAAAGGGTTATATCCTGAAGAAACCTGATAGTAATTATGGAACTGAACCATTGGCGGTAGCTTGTTGGGCCGGCGATTCCATTTGATGATGCTGCAGTGGATTGCCGCCCGTATGTAACCATGAAATATGGCACGTAAATAAACGGCCTCTGAGAGACCGGACATGCATTTTTTCATGTGTTAACAAACTATTATCAACATGGCCTTTATCCAATTTTTTGACATTAAGAATTTTTAATGTATCCCTGTCAGAAACGGCCAATACCGAGCCATCCAAGTGCATGACCATTATTGAAGCAATCATATTCAAATTAGAATGTCTTAATACCGCTATTTTTGACGGTTTAAAGGGGTTACGGTTGTCTTCAACCGACACGTGACTTTATTCAAATCATGACAGCGCCGGGTGCAGTAAGAAAAGTTAGCAGGCCAGCTGTCCGATATATAAAAGAAACCCAGGCAGAACTGCTCGAATTTCCCTGTAATATTCAAGAGTCATCAAACTGGCAATTGTTACATTTACAGAGGCTCTCTGATTTTTCTCGACAGGAAGTAACTGACCTGTATCAAGTTTATTATCTGTTTCTGATATATTTCCGGGTTGCATGCAATACTGCCTGCGGGCTTGAGAAACAGCCCTTTGGGCATGCAATCCAGTTCCCGTGACATTTGCAGCCACGCATCCCACTCCTGCGTCTGCCGTATACTCTTCCAGCTGCCCCAGGGGCCCTGGTTGATTACCTTGACCCCGGTCTTCCTGAATTTTTTCCGAAATCTCCATAACTCAATAAAAAATTCAGGTATCCTGTTCATGTTGCTACTGAAGTATGGAAAATGGCCATCGTTATGGATCAGCCATCTGCTTTTTTCCAGAAATGGCCGGAAGGCCAGGTGGAACAACCGTTGATTTTCTTTCCATGAAGAGGGTGCCAATGCACTTGTTTTAACCACCGGGTTGGACAGGAATAGTTCATAGGAGCGAAAGAGCCGGCGGTTGGTGATCAGGTTTGGCAAGGCCGTTCTGTTGGATGCGGGCCAGAAGCGGGCCCATTCGGTTGCCGTTTCAGGACGAAAGCGTTTTACCAATTCCAGATGCGTCAGTCTCCTCTCGAAAACTTTCGTGCGCAAGTCGCCGGTGAAGTAATTCGAGATATCAAGGCCCTGTCCCTCGCGATATATGACCTTGTCATGGTTGTACAGGTATTGATCTGCATTGCGGCTGGACTCTGCATAGTACCCTTTAAGGAAAACATCCGCCGAATAGCCGCCAAACACAGCCTGGTAGCGGTCGAGGCCGCACTGCCTGTTGAATACAAGGGAGTGGGCGTGCATATACTGTTGGCCGCTCCCAATAAGATCACTTGCTTCCGGGAGGATATCCAGATAGTGCGTGCGTGAGCGGTACGCCGGATGGAACTCCAGTCCGTATGCCCTGGCAGCCCTTTGAGCGATCCTCCCCTCGCGGTTCATCGTGTCGAGAAAAATGTACCCGTGGCGCTCAAGGTTCTGCGGCAGCAACCCTGCTATGATCCGGGAATCTACCCCTCCGCTTATGAACTGGGCAACTTTCTCCATGCCCTCTGTTATGAGAGCCACCTCCCTGACAAGATCTTCCCGCAGTTTTCTGGCCGCCGCTCGTATACCGGAATGGCTGTCCGACTCTTCCGGCATCCAGTAGACACGGGGTTCAACTTCTTTGGCAATGTCCTTCCTTGTTTGAAAACAGTGCGCTGCGGAGGGATGCAACTGGCGAATTCGGGTGTAAAACGTATTGGGCCATGTTACGGAACTGTTTTTCAGGAAGTCAGCGATGGATACATCGTCCATTTCCTGGTCTTCCCCCGCCGCCCCGGCCGTGGCATCTACATGCGACCCCAGAACCAGATGTTTGTCGTCAAAATATTTGTATACCGGAATGAAAAGCATCAGATCGGTGACACATGTCACAGAAGAGTCGGTCTTGTCAATGCAGAGTACCACGAACGGTCCGCTCAGATCATCTTGCCACGCCATGTCGCCGGAGAGCCAGCGTTTCATGATGCGTCTTGTGCCGGCATCGGAATCATCACCAGCAAGATGCGTGTTTGTCGTAAAATGCAGGACCGGAGCCCCGATCACGAGAAAAAGGTGTCTTTCGGTATCACAAGGCTGGAACCCGCCGTACATCGACCGGCTGACACAAAGCGACCCCCAATCACCATGATATTCAACAATATCGCGCGAACCATTATGCCAGATTGCGCCAAGGCAATTTGCAAGTTGTCCGGGCACCCTGGGCCTGCTGGAATAGATAAAGTCACTCATGACTGCACAAATGCATTAATTATGCAACAATGCAATAATATGCAGGATAATTAACTAATCAAAGGTCGGATCTTTTTGCCGTTGCCGGTGTCGCCAAATGATGTTGGATTTGGTGACACCATTTCCCAGTAAATGAACCGCCTACTTACTATCAGGAAAATCTTCCTTATTTGACGAGCATCATCTGCCTTGCGTCCAGGAACGAACCAGACTGCATTCGGTACAGATACAGGCCGCTGGATAAGTCAGATGCGTCAAAGTAAACCTCGTGAGTACCCGGCTCAGCAATGCCGTTCTTCAGCGTGGCCACCCGTTGCCCGATAGCGTTGTACACATCCAGGCGGACATGTGCCCTCTCAGGAATGGAGTAATTTATGCTGGTGGATGGATTGAAAGGATTTGGGTAGTTTTGCCTGAGTTCGAACGATTCAGGAAGCGAGCTCTCGTTGTGATCATCATTCTGTCCACTGGTGGGGGCCTTGTAGTCGGGGTCCAGCACTTCGGCAGGAAGCAGCAATTCCTTTTCGTTTATCGCAAGGTAAGGAGGAACCGTTAGCAGGGTTAGCGTGGAGCGAGTGTTGGAGCCGATTCTCCAAAGAGCACCATCCTGGCCATCAGGAACATCAGCGGCGAAGTAACCTTCATTTTCTTCCAGGTTTTGCCAGCCACCCACTTCGTTGCCATCGCCATCGATGAGAAGGACCCTGCTGTGGTGGTTAATTTTGCCACCGACCTGCCTGGTGCCTGTCGGCACAAAAAAGTAGAGTTCAAAATCAGCCTGAAAGTTGAAAGGCGAGTCTTTGCCCGCCTTGACGGACATAGGATGGTCTTCGGGCCATCTGATGTATGTCCGGTCATTGCCATCGCTCCAATCAAGACGATGCACGCCGGAGTATGGGGAAGTAAGTGTTATTTCATAGGTCTCGCCGTCCGGTGGAACACTACTGTCCGAATCAACGGTCTTGGTAGTTGACCCTCTGTATGCAACAAGTTCGAACTCGACGTTGCCCCGGTCCCTGAAATGGGCTATGGTGCCGCCTGTTACTTTGAGTTCCAACGGCTCGCCTGCCTCCAGATAGGTGTAGAGGCTGTGCCTGCCACGAAATCCCCTGCCCATAGAACCGTCCCGGACCGATGGCAGGGCAATGACCGGATCCACTGGCCGCAAGTTTTTACTGAATGTTACGGGATCGGTATCATCCGGATCTGCCGGTTGATGGACCCAAAAGGAGACCACATCAGACCAGGGCCCTTCAAAGTTATTAAATCCCCGCACTCTCCAGCTGTAGACCTCCCCGGCTTTCAATGTACCGGGATAAGTGAAACTGTGCCCTTCGAGCAACGTATCCAGCAGGATCTCTTCGAAGTCTCCGGTGGCTACCTGCACCTTGAACCAGGCAGCACTCGGCTCCTCCTCCCACGTAAATGTCGGTTGTTCATTCACTGTTTCGTTTTCTGCCGGGTGCAGGAGTTCCACCTTGCCTATTTCACCGGTTCCGAGCACCACCGGTCTGACGGTTGCGGGATCGAACGTTCTGCCATCCAGGCTGATGTTGATTGTCATGATGAGGGCATGGCTCATGCCATCCTCGTCGTATGTGAAACCTTCCGGAGCCTTTACCTTCACCGGTGTCCAATCACCTGTCACCTCCACTTCCTGATGGCTCATCCGCCATCCGGAGGGGTCATCCTGTTCGTAGACAATCAGGCGGCTGCCGATCGGGAACCGGCTCACATCGTTTGATGAGGTTCCGGTAGTGCCGGTGTTCAGGTATAAGGTAACCTCATCCCATTCATCCGGATCAAGGGTTGAAAAACGTGCAGCCAGATCACGCCTTTCATAGCGCAGATCTTCACTCATGCTTTGCCCGGTGTAAATATGCGCCAGCGTACGAGCCAGGTCCAGATCCAGGGCCTGATCCATAATCTCCTGCTGGTACATGCCCTGAGCATTTTTAACGAGTTCCAATTGATCCAGGATGTTGCCTTCATGATCGATGGAGGTCATCTCCAACCGGTTCCCGTCTACTCGGAAATGGGAGTACATGAACGCGTTCCGGCCGATGCCGCCGGCAACAATAGGACTGGGACGCACCCGGCGGTGGTTGCCGTTGGAATTGACGGTAATATAGTTAACAGGTTTGACTCCTTCGGAACCCAGCGGGAGCTTGCGCTCATAGATATGGTCATGACCGGTGATTACCAGGTCAACATCATATTTCTCAAAAAGATCGGCAAACGGTCGAAAGCTCGCACGCAGCATATTGCCGCGCCCACCAGCATTGGTGAACGGTTCATGCAGTGTGACCACTATCCACTCGGCATCGGCCTGTGAGAGCACCTCTTCAGCCCAGGTCAGCTGCCTGTCAAGACGTGTGGTGTGATCTATGACAATAACCAGCATGTTGGCGTACTGGTAGGTATACCAGGTTCCTCTGCTGTCTTCGTCTGACGGATCACCATCAGGATCATTGAAGCCGAAAAGCGCGCGGAAATTACGGTTTGGACGAATATCATGGCTACCCACAACGGGGACCAGTGTAGATGTCTCCATATATGGACGGGCAACCTGGAAATACCGGACCCAGTTGCCCCAGTCATGTCCCCTGCCGCCTGTGAAGTCCCCTGCATGGATGATGAAGTTGGGGGCAAGGTCACTGACGGGCTCAGAAACGCGTGTGTACCCACCTGATGCATGTCCGTCAGACATGGCAACAAACTCGAAGGGCACCCGGTCGCCAGGTACCGGCGCTGTTCTGAAGCTGCCGTTGCTGGTGGTTTCCCCATCACCGCAACTCACTTCGTAGGTATATTTTGTGTTTGGATGGAGGTTTTCAACATGGACATGGTGACGCAGATGATAATGGATACCTCCATCGTGGTCGCGATCACGGAAGTGCGGAGTTGTGACAGTGGCCGAGATTGTCTGCCGGTTCGAACCGTTCTCCGTTTCAATGACGGCTTCGCCGGCCGGGGTATCGGCCGGGGTCAACCAGAAAATCTGGGCGCTGTTTTGGTCGACATGCAGGACATAAGGCGCTGCTACATAGCACTCTTGGGAAGAATAAGCCTTTTGCGCTGACATGGTTACCAACAACAATAGAAGCAAAGCGGGTTTTATAAATCGTATTTTCATGTTTTTAAACCAATTAGGATTCATGAGCTCAGAACAAATTCACATGTTAGTATTTGATTATGCCCCTTTGTGCGAAACGGAGGCTGCCATGTTCTTTTCATGTCTGAACGATTGCTAGTTAATCTGTATGATGATAAAAAATAAATGGTCTGTCGGACGCTATCTCACCAGCAACATCTGCCGGATTTTAGTGAAATCCTGCGTTTGCAAGCGGTACAGATAGACACCGCTAGAGAGTCCGCTGGCATCAAATAAAATTTCATGGATCCCCGGCTCTTTCTCTTCATTCAAAAGGGTGCGTACTCTTTGTCCAATAACATTGTAAACATCCAGCCTCACATGGGAAGTCATGGGAAGGGCGTATTGGATTCGGGTGGACGGGTTGAACGGGTTTGGGTAGTTCTGGCGCAGCTCGAACGATTCCGGCAAGGCGTTTCCAGGGTCCTCATCAATCTGTCCGTTTGTAGGTGCCCTGTAGTTTGGGTCCAGCACCTCGGCCGGAAGAAGCAGTTCCTCTGCATTCCTTGCCACAAAAGGAGGAACTGACATAAGGCGCAGTCTGATGTTTCTGTTGGATTCGATTTTCCAAAGGGTTCCGTCTTTGCCCTCCGGCACCGGGATGCTGAAAAAGCCCTGATTTTCGTCGTCGTTTCTCCAATCCGTGTAGGCATTTCCCTCACTGTCATAGAAGGTGGTATGGTTATGCCTGTCTACAAAACCACCGATGACTGTCGTACCCTTGGGAACATAGAAGTAAAGTTCTGTTTCCCTCTCAAAACTGAACGCATCGTTGACACTGGACTGCATGGTCATGGGTTGGCCGCGCTCCCATTCAAGCATGGTTCGGTCATTGCCATCATCCATGACAAGCGTGTGTAATCCTGAGTAGGGCGACCTGAGGGTTACCTCGTAGGTATTGCCATCGGGAGGTACGCTTTCGTCGGTATCAACCGCCTCTACAAGTGCCTCCTTGGGCGAATACAGGCTGAAGCGAACGTTCCCTCTGTCGCGGTAGTGGCTAATGGTACCACCTGTAACCTGCAGGGTGAGCGGTTGTCCTTCATCCAGCCAAGTGTAGAACACTTTTCTTCCGCGGAATCCACGTCCGGTATGTCCGTTGCGCACTGAGGGGAGTTCAATGTGTTCGGTGGCGGGTTTCAGCGCTTCGCTGTATTCCAGAATATTGAAGTCGAAATCATCAGCTTCGTATGTGGCAACTCCATTGAGCACGTATCCCATGATCTCTTCCTGGGTAAACGGTTCGTTGCTTGTCCATGGTTCGTGCTGCGTGAGCTGCCGACCCACTCTTTGCTGCCCGCCCGGATTGGCCTCGGAGGGAATGCCCCACGAGTTGCGAATATGGCGGTACAGCTGCGTAATAGGCGAAAGCATCACACTTTGCATGCGCCATGCGTGGCGATATACCCTTTCACGGTCAGACTGCGATTCGAGATGCAGCCAAAGCTCCGCATAGCGGGTATAGAGCGTAATTTCGTTGAGTCGCGCAATGACCTTGGGGTCACTGGTCATTTCATAGGCCTCTTTGAGTGCGCCGTACATGGCGGCCATAAGATCACTGTTGGTGCGCGGGCGGTCGCGTCCCCTTCCCACGACTTCGTAAAAACGGCGCATCGGTTCCACTGCTTCTCCAAACAGTTTTGTCAGGAAGTCCTCAACCAGCGCCTCGGCATCGGCATCGATATCCCACATCATCCGGGCTGACACATAGTAACCCAGCCCGTTGACGGCCCAGGAGTCGGTGGAATTGGCGTGCATGAAACGGGCGCCACGGTCATAATAGAAAGGCAGGGTCTCTTTCACCCAATTCACGTTCCCGCCACGGCCCCTTCTGGGCATACCATGACTCCAGACATACGTGTCATAGTAGTCACGGATACCGATGATGGATGCACGCTGCGACCACAAATCAATCAATTCGCCGACCGAATAGGCTCCGCGGACGAACTCCGTGGCAATACTGACCACTACGTTGGGATGCACATCAATATCGGGCGGCATGGAATGCTGGTTGTAGGCGTAGATGCCCACATATTTTTCACCGTAGCCCAGGTCGTTAATGGCTTCGGCGACAACATTGGCGAGATGGACCACGCGGTCGCTCACGCTGCCGAAATCATGCTCTTCCTGTGTCTCGCACCAGTCACCCCCGTCAGCCGGATCCATGGAAATACTTGTCATATTCGGGTTCCGATGCATCTGGTTCACGGCGTCATCAATCACCAGTTGACGAAGGCCTGGCTGCGATATTCGGAATTTGTCGCCAAGTCCGCCTCCGAAGACCCCGTTCACCTTTGCAAGGTATTCCGGGTTGTCGTCGAAAGCCTGCTGGTTTCGGGTGATAATTTGACCGTAGACATGGCTGGTTCGCAGGTTGAAGGCAGAACTCATGCGGTTTCGGTCGCTCCAGGCGTCCCAGGCATCGGTGTCGGTCCATGCCGTACTTCTGGGCCCGCCGCGCGTAATGAATGACGGCCTTTCAAAGGTACTCACACCCACTCTGAGCGTCGGTTCATCCGGTACCACCTCCCAGGTTTCTGTCGGGAAGAACTGCCTAAAGCCTAACTCGTAAAGGAAGGTCCATACGGCGTGCTGGGCTGCCATAGCGGAAGCGCCAATAAGATAAACTCCCGAGCCATGTGTGTAGACAATGTGATCATCGGCACGCGCTGGATTACCAAGATCGAACATGTCTTCCATGTCCAGTGAGGGAAAATCCTCCCAGGTACCCACAGCAATTCCCGATGAGCCATCACCTGTTGCAAGCTGAAATTTTCCGCCGGTGATACGATTCAGATACGTGACCAGATCTTCTGCCGCATTCCGGGTGCGGCGGCTTGCGTCCGGTGCTACAACAACATCGTGAAGCGCGTGGCCGTCCTGCGCCAACGTAAGATTGCTGGGCTGGCCAAGTCGGGCTTCCAGAACAGGATCACCTGTGCCGGCAGCGATCATGTCAGGGTAGATAAGCAGCAGTGCCGACGCGATGAAAAGTGATTTAATAATAACACCGATTCCGGAATTTTCAGATAGTGGTTTCCGGGTGCTCTGGGGCAGATTTTCTTTTTCCATTCTTAAAATTTGTAGATGTAAACTATGAAATGAAGCCGATTCAATAGCAACTGTGCCGCTTTCAGGGTTTTTACAGTTGGAAAAAAAAGAATGACTAACAGATTTTCGTTTTTCTTTTTCCGCCTTCTGTGGGATCAGGAAATGTTAATATTATGGCCGCCGTCACAGCCGATCCTGGACAGTGCTTTACACACTGAATTTCTCCCTACCTGACCTGGAACACCAACCGCTTCATCATCATGACTGCCAATTGGTGCCATGTTCGAAGTGATTGTATTTCCAGAGATTGCACGCATTAAAAAAAAACTCCAAGTTTGTTCAGTTTGTTACTACAAGAGTATCTCTTTCTGATTTTGTTACAAGGTTCTCCAGATTTTCTGCGCACTATTTCCATTTTCCCGGGAGCAGAGCAATGGTGCCCGGCAACAGCTGCCGGCTTTCAGCGATGCTGGATGAAACAGGATGAGATACCGTGAGAGGCAGGATAATATTCCGTTATCGGCCGCAACAGGTGTTTTTTAAAAGAGGCCGTGTGCCGTCAGAATGTGTAAGTCACCCCGACTTCAAATCCGGACAAAGGCGTTTCATGGAAAGCGCCTGCATCCAGCGAAGCGGCAACGTGCAAACGCATCCCCCCTGCGTGGTCTGTCACCGGCATACGGGCGCTGCCCTGCCGGCTGGAACCGTGGCGGACAGGACCTTCAGCGCTTCTTGCACTGGGGGCGGGAGCTGCTCCCAGCAACTCCCGCAGAGTGGCGACAGGCATCGATATCCTGAGGAGAAAAGAGTAGCGATCGCGGCGCAGATCGCGGAACGGCACATAGGTCGATCTCTGCTGAATGGGCCTTTCTGCCGACCCGTTGCAGCCCCGCCCGGAATTCTGGTCATGACAAACGCCGTAGTTGCGAGAATAGGTGGCCATCATCTGGTATGAAAAATACCCGGACGGATTTCCGGATATTCCCAGATGGTGTGCCAGGATGATGTTGTTCACCAGAGTCCGGTCACGCACTCCCATGAGGTCCGGGTCAATGAGTATCAGCGGCGTGCCAAGCGTCTGGGCATGGTGCACCCAGCCATCGCGGTAGACATAGTGTGAGTAATATCGACCCCTTCCGAGCGCATCATACCTGCCTGCATCCTGCTTTTTTGTATTCACGTGCTCATAGGTCACGTAGGAAACCAGGCGGTTGGGTCGGTTTGGGTCGTGCAGCTCCAGGTACGCATTCCAGGTTCCGTCCCAGGGGTTGGGCAAATCGACGGATTGCCCGTCTTCAATGAAAAACAGCCGGTAGAAGCCCGCTGACCAGGTGCGGATTCCGTATTCCACCCCAAAATCATAGCCGCCCAATCCGTTTCCGGCAGGCGTTTCGTTGACGAAGAGGCTCTGGTCTGGTTGTCCGGCAACGTCCCTCAGCCAGTCAATGAATGTCCCGTGCAGACGGCCCAATTCCGGGCTCCGACCGCCCCACATCAGGTTGTGGACGATTCCCCCGATCAGGTCAAGGTTGCGGACGGGACTCACTTTCAGGTACAGATATTTCTGGTGGACACGGGCCCCATCCACCCAGCGGTCGTCGGTGAGCAGGCCTTCGGACCATCGCGCCTTGAACGAAAGAGCCCCGCCGGTGAGCGGCACCGGCAGGAAACCGGGGGTGGAAAGCCGGATCTTGAAGGGCTGTATAGCGTTGCGGCTCATCAGCATGGATCCGGTGGACAGGTACTCGGGCGCCAGGCCTATGGTCTCATGGAAACGGCCGGCACTCAGCTGCCACCCGCGTATTCCCACGTTGGCATAAAGCTCGCCGAAACCGAGGCGGTTGCCTCCGTCCGAATAGCGGGCGTCGATGCGCAGGCCCGCATCCACATCCACCCAATTCCGGTCCTGAAGGAATGAGCGGTGGTATTCCCCGAAAGCAAGCAGGTTGTTCCGGGAATGGAGCGGCACCAGGCCGTCGCGGTTTGCGTGGAGCCAGAACGGCGTCTCCGGGGTGCCGAAGGTGTGAGACAGGCCGGCTTTGGCAACGTACGGCCGGGGCGTTGCAGAAACTTCAGCCGGTCTGGTAACACTTGTCATATTTTCGAACTCCGTGGCATCCGCCGCGGCAGTGTCGGGCATTGCCGGCCTGTTTTCCCCGTTGGCCGGGATGTGAAGCACGCTGCCTGTCAGAACAGATAAAATAAAGGGCAGAAACAGCTTGAATAGATTTACCCTGAATTTATTTACATGTCTTTGAACCCGATGGGACGTCAACGGATGATAATCGAAATGGTGGATGTGGATGCAGATGTTCTTCATGGGTGGGGCCCCTGCCGGCAGCATGCGTCAATGGCTCATCGTCCCTTGCGCCACAGATCCTCCAGCAGGCCATGGTCGGTGCCGATGATGGTCTCCACGAACTCGCGGAAAGCCCCCTCACCGCCCGCTTTTTTTGTGATGATGGATGCGGCTTCCTGCACATAAGCAGGGGCACTGGACGGAGTGCCGGCGATGCCTGCCATGCGCAAAAGGTCCAGGTCGTTGAGGTCATCGCCGATGTAGGCGACCTCATCAAGGGTAATGCCGAGTTTTCCGCAAAGGTCCCCGGCCACGGAGAGCTTGTCGCGCACCCCCTGAAACAGATAATCCACTTTCAGCTTGCCGGCCCTGCGCGCCACGATTTCGGTCTCTTCTCCTGTGATAATTCCCACCGGTATGCCCAGCGCACGGCAGTAAATCATCCCGGCGCCGTCTGCGGTGTTGAATTTCTTCCACTCGTTGCCGGACTGGTCATAGTACATGCCACCGTCGGTCCAGACGCCGTCAATATCGGTGAGCACAAGTTTCGGCAGTTTTATCATGTATCAGGTTTGTTGGGTGGATATGCTTTCCAGACAGTATACGGACCGTAAAGCTGCAATGCACCATACCGGTTACAACAGTGGCAACGGGAGTGCATGAAACCCTATGCCCGCTTTATCATGACTGCAGATGGTCGGGATAGATGACTTCGTTGGCCGGCAGGTCCGCTTTGAGCTTCTTGCCGATGATCTGCTCCATATCGACCCAGCGATAGCCATTTCCGGGCGAGAGCGCATGCAGGTCTTCTTTGGCAAGGCGGTGCCCGCAGCGCAGCGGGCGCAGCGTGGCAATGGACCGCTCGAGTTTTTCGCGGGCGATCTTCACGTCATCGCAAATGAACAGGTCCTCGCGACCCATACTTGCCTCCAGGTTCCTCACGTCGCGCACCATCCGCTTGATACCGTCGATGGCCAGGGATCCCTCCTGGTCGGTTCCCTTGAGTTTCCGGTCGATGGTGATATGTTTTTCGATGATTCGTGCCCCCATGGCCACAGCTGCCACCGGGGTGGCAATACCTATGGTGTGGTCGGAGTAGCCGATGACATAGTCGCCATAGTGCTTGAGCAGATAGGTTATTGCGCGCAGGTTCACGTTTTTGTACTGCGTGGGATATTCGGATACGCAGTGCAGTATGGCAATGTCCGAGTGATGCCTTGTGATCACGTCAAGAGCCTTATCCAGCTCTTTTTTGCCGGCCATGCCCAGCGAAAGGATGATCGGCAGGCGCGTTTCGGCCATGGCTTCCAGCAGCGGGAGGTTGGTGATGTCGCGGGAGGCCACTTTCAGCCGGTCGGGTGTGAAGAGTTTGAGCAGGCTGAGCGCTCCCGGAGCACAGATTGTCTCCACCAGATCAAGTCCATGTGACTTGGAGAAGCGGAACAGCTCAGTGTGCTCTTCATCAGACAGTTCCAGGAATTCACGATGCTCTCCGTACGTGCGGCCGAAAGCATGCGGTGAATCGTACACCTGTGCCATCTGGCTGGCAGAAAGCTCTTGCTTCAGGTCCCGTTTTGTGAGTTTGATGGCATCCATGCCGGGCAGGCGCACGCCGAACTGCACATCCACAACGGGGCGCGCAGCCACTTCGATCATAAGCTTGGCAAGATCCACCGAACCGTTATGGTTCTGTCCGATCTCACCGATCAGATAGGTGCCGGGTGTGTTATTTTTCATTGTTTACACTCTCCTGTTTCATTCTGTATAACCAGTCGGGATGCTGCATCACGAAGCTGCAAATGTCTTGTGCTGTCAGCGGGATGTCCTGCTCGTTAAGGGCTTCATGGATCTCGGCGGTCAGGAAGAAATCTTCCGGGGTGTCCACCGTAAGCCGCACACCGGCGGCCAGCTCCACCAGCGGGTCCACCGGTTCGCAGTGGATTTGGAACTCGCCGGGGTTTGTGTAGATGTAACTTGTGACATGCTCGCGGTGCCGGATGTCTTCGGCGTCGCGGAGTGCCGCGCGCAGCGCAGAGAGACGGACTCCCTCCCCCCAAAAGCCGTAATGAGTCCGGATGACAGGCGTGCCGTCACCCAGGCAATAGCTCCAGTAGTCCGCCCCGGATGCTTCAAACACCCGTATCTGCTGCGCCAGCGCGTCGGTATCCAAAAGCGGGTTATCGGCGCAGACCCTTATGATCTGCTCAAACCCGTTTTCTTCCGCGGTCTTGATGAATCGCTCCAAAACATTCATTTCGCTTCCCCGGAACACCCGTGCCCCACACTGCCCGGCGATGTCGGCCAACAGATCATCGGCGGAACTTACCGTGGTGGCCACCACAAGGGGAACATGGGGCAGGTCGGTGCGGACACGCTCCAGCAGGAATGCCAGCATCGCCCGCCCCTGGAAAAACGGACGCACCATTTTTCCCGGCATGCGTGAAGAGCCCATGCGGGCCTGGACAATGATCCCCATGCTCATGGCGTATCCTCCGTTTTGATAAGGCCGTTGTCGCGCAGTACATCCACAAGCGAAATCAGCTCCCAGGCCGGTTCGCCGATTTTTTCGGCTATGTCGACCAGATCCAGCGTGCCGTCGCAGTATGACAAAAAATTGCGCATGGTGCGGGCGCTTCCGGGGATCCCTTTTTTGTTCATGGATGGATACAGCCCCCGCTTGCCCAGCTGCGGCTCGCACAGCACGGTCACTTTCGGCCGCGTGTTGCGCTCCAGCACCTCCAGTGCCCGCCGCAGTGCCGTGTAGCCGCCCTGCAGCCCTTCGGGTGATATGAGCCCCAGATTGTCCAGGGAGGTGTGGTACTCCGGATAGCACTCAAACTTGCTGCGCAGGATGGAGGCCACGGGCAGGTCCACCCCGGGTGCGCAATACTGCCGCTCGTCGCTGCCGCGGTCGAGCCATGTGTAGGATTTGTAATCAGGGTCGGTGTGGTGCAGCACATGACGGGCCACACGGTCGGCAATTGTCTGCCCGCTGCGGGATGGCAGGAAGGAGTAACAGCGATCGTCGCCGATGCACACCACGTTGAACCCGGCGTCCACATGCGCCTTGAGATGGTCCAGGTGCCGGCTCAGATAGACGATGGAACCGATGGTCTCGGGAACGAAGACAATGCGGTAGGTATAGCGGCGCGGCGCCGAACGGAGCCATTCTGCCAGGGCGGAAGTAACTATGGGACCAGAAAGCTCATTGTTACCCATCGAGGGATGGCAGATGTTGGTGGAGAGCAGCACCTCACGATCCGTGCGTCCCGGCAACACCAATTCCCCGTAGTTGAGCTCCCCCCTTTTGTGCTCAGAGCGGATCACCACGCGGTACTTGCCGCGGCCCATCTCCCGGCGCCGGTTCTCGGAGAGGCAGAAGCCCCAGGTGCGGCTGTAGTAGGAGGTCAGGTACGGTATGGCGTCTGGCTGATCGGGCAGCGAATGCAGGTGTTCATCGAGCTCCTCCCTTGTCATCCACTGGTCCACCGGAACCGAATAGCCGACCAGGTGCAGGTTGTTCTCACTGAAATCCACAATTTTCCGACCCGACTCGTCGGCCACCCACGCCTCACGCACCATCCACTCATCCGGCACCTCCCAGTCGAAAGCCCGGCTGCCGCTGGGCACGCTGCGGATCTGAAGCTCGGGCAGGAACTCCTTGAGGTAGTTCAGCGTCTGCCGCACGGCCGGACCCGTGATACTCCGGTTCAGCGGAAACAGGTCCCTTGCCCGCGAATACATTCGCCGGCCGGCATCGACAAAAAACGCTGAATCATGTTTGCTTGCGTTGGCCATTCTCTCATATAGCTGTCAGTAGTAACTTTTCAGCCAATTTAGGCCAATGTGATGACTTGAAACAAGTTAAGGTTTATTAATGGAAAAGCTTTCAAGTGCTGCTCAAGATGGTGAACCGGATTTGGACATTACTTCCTCAATCTGCTGTACCAGGTCGTCATGGCTCTCATTGACAGGTTTGTTGGTGGAAATGTCTATTACGGGCACGCCGCTTTTCCTTAGCAGCCCAGCCACTTTGTCCTTTTTCACAATCCACTCGCCCAGTATCTGTCGGAGCCGTACGGGTGATTCCCCGGCTAACGACCATCCTGACGGATCCGGGACCGACAACCGCTCGGATGTGCACCGCTCAAGCACCAAATCCAGATCCGCACTGAGGTTTATGATCACAGGCTGGTAACCCTTTCGGCGCAGGTGGTAGACGGTATGATAGCCCGGGATGCGGTCCGCCCGTGCAAAGTGATGGCCCGTGGTGCGGTAGAATTGAAAGGTTCCTTCATGTTGAATGATGACATCCACTTTCTTGCGAAGATGTTTTCCGGTTTCATACCTGCGCTTGAGCAGCGTATGCAGACTGCCGCGATAGCCAAAACGGGGATTAAGGCGCGCATGGAGGCAACTGAGGACGCCGCCCGGATTCCTGGTGTAGTATCTCAAAATTTTCGGGATGCGGTGCGACAGATCCTTGGAGGATTTCAACTGCCCGGGCGGATGAGGCAGTTCCAGCACACTCAGCGAGCGCGACCTGAAATAGTCCGCAAGCTTGTCGGCAAGTGTTGTTTTTCCACTGCCGTTGACCCCGATCAATTCGATGTAATATTTCCTGTTCAATCCATGTCCTGTTTTCCAAAAAGATATAACTTTTTTAACAATACCATAATATTAGCGTTTGGGTTCCTTCCCTGCAACTAATGCAACCCGTACTGGTCGATCATGGCGCGCACCTCGTCCAACTCCCAAAGCGGACCGATGTACATTTCTGCCAATCTGTAACCGGGCAGCCTCCCGTTCCACTCCAGCAATCTGGGCCGGCCCTCAAGGTCAAAAAAAACATCCCATCCGACACAGCGCACATACGGGTAGCTTCTGTGGCTCTGGCGGCACTGCTCCACCGCCTTTTTGTACCACGGCAGGCGCAATTCGCGAAATTGGAAGCCCGTAACCGGATGGCGATCGTATAATTCCACCCCCGTTTCGCTGCATGCACCGGCGAGAGCCTCACCTTCATCGTTCACAAATACGAAAAAGCCGCCGGTCGACACATTGTCCGTGCGTTTGCCCGCCCCTCCTATCCTCACCCCCGAGTATTTCACCGATATGTTGCCGTCATGCTCCAGAAATGTGGTGATCCGCACCGTGTTTATGGATGCCGGGTTCAAAGCGTTCATGTACGGGTGCTGCTCGACGGCCTCCTGGATCAGGTATTCATCATGGGCAAGCAGCAGTTCGGGGTTCACCTCTTTCGAGTCAATGAAAAGGATGCCCCTTCCCTTTTTGCCCTGTTCCTTTTTGATCACCACCTCTCCCGGTATCTGGCGGATCAAGTTCACGGCTTGCCCGGTATCCATTATGCGGCAGTCCGCATCATAGAACATGCCATGCGTACGAAACATCAGCGGCGGAATGGAAAATGTACCAAAAAGCCGGTGGTCAAATGATTTGCAGAAACTCAGATGGCTGACCATCTCCGGATTCAATTTTTTGCTCAGGTGATGAACGTAGAAATCAGACGGGATCCACCCTTCATGAAAAGAACCCCGGACTTCCGTGAAATAAACCAGCCAGGGCCAGTAACTGCTGCTCCCGAAATACTCGCGGGCGTACTCCTTGATCTGCCTGTGCAGCGCCGGCGTCACTACCTTCCGCCCCAGTTCTTTTCGTGCTTTCCGGGTCATTTTTTTGGCCAGGTTCCGGGAGTGGAAAAGCTTGGCTTTGAGATTCAGCGGGTTGTACACCCGTTCCAGCAGACCGTTCAGATGCACCTGACCCAGTTTTTTCAGTATGTTCCCCTGAATTTTTTTCATCTGTTTAAATCAATTAAGATTCATAAGGACAGAATGAACTCACATGGCAGGAATCGATCATTCCCCTGTGTGTCAACCAGAGGCTGCCATGTTCGGTTCATGTGTTTAAAACTTACGCCCGGGTTCGCCCCACTTCCCGAGAATCGCTTCATGCGGACCTGTTTTTGTCGTTTTTCTTGTTCAAATGCTGCATGAGTCCCATAAGCCGGAGGCTGCCCAGCAGTTTTTTCGCCGTTTTCCTTCCTTTTTGGATGAGGACCTTGTACCAATTGCCTGCAGTGACCGATGCGGCCCCTCCGCGCCGGACTATGATAAAACCCATGATGACCGGCTGGTCTGCGGGCTCGGATGTGATGCGTTCCACGCGCGCCCCGGTTGGTCCGCGCCGGCAGAGCATTTCAAACTCGGCGACATCTTCGGCCCGTCCGGCGGCAAAAAGACGCACCCTGCCGTCTTCGCTGTTCGTGGCGTACCCCGAGATGCCCAGGCGTTCGGCCTCCGAAAACGCCCACCGCCGGAAGCCAACGCCCTGTACCCGTCCCGATACTAATATTTCACGGCAGTAGAGTTCAAACTCTGGTGGATGTGGGAGCGTGACCGGGGCGTCAGGAGCGGCCTCAAGGGTGGCATGCAGCCGTATTACATCGTAAAACAGGCTTCCGTTCCGGCCTTGCATCTCCATGCTTTCCGGGAAACAGGCATCTATGATGGCGGCGGCTACATCCCTCGGCGTCCCCTGCACGGGGTAGAGATGCCCGCCGAACTCGGCCATGGAGTTGATCTCAATGACTACGGCCAGTCCCTGCGGGTCACGGCTGTCATAGAGCACATCCACACCGCCGTGGTGCAGTCCGGGTATGGCTTTGACCGCCCGCACCGCCGTCTGCTTCACGTGTGCCGGCAGGCTGTCTGTCACGTCAATGAAGTCTCCCCCGTAAGAGACATTGCTCTTCTTCTGCAGGAAGATCATCTCCCCCTCGGCCGGCACGCTGTCAAAGGTATAGCCCTTTCGCCGAAGGTTATCCGTGGTATCCCGGTCGAACCGGATCAGTTTCTCGCCTGTGTGAGGGTTCTTCAGCCGCGCACGGTTCTTTTCGTCAATGAGCTTTCTGATGGTGTCGCGACCGTTGCCAATCACATTGGCCGGAACACGTCGGAGCGCGGCAAACGCCTTTCCCGCAAGCACGAATATACGGTGGTCATCACCGG
>SLNO01000052.1 GCA_007132975.1 Balneolales bacterium | reverse complement strand
GGCGCTTCCGATCGTGGCATCGGCGGTAAACGGAACACTTTCGGCGATGTCCATCACCTGGCATTCGGATGCATCCCAGAGCCGGAATGTCACCTCTTCGCCGGTATCCGTGTTGCTGTAAATCGTCAAAAAAGCCGCATATTCATAGCCGGATGTGGACCCGCCAGTCGGCACAATCGGCACCACGCTGCTGACGCCCCTGATTTCGTCCCCGACAAAAGCCGCAACCAGGTCATTCTCCTCGCTGAAGGGCACGTCGTCAATCGAGAAAACCGCCGTATAGAGCATGGAATGGACAAACTGGCTCTCATTCAATGGCCATTCCGGCGGCTCGCACTGTACATTGAGCTGAACCAGCAACGGCTCCGGTCCGCGTGAGGTCAGTGCCTTGACCGTATCCCGGTAAACACCGTTTGGCAATGCAGGCTCAGGTGTAAATGCGATGAATTCCTCGCCACCCGGCGGCACATTGCCACTGAGGGTGGACACCGACAGCCAATCGGGTACCTGATCGATCGTAAATGATTCTTCAACCGGACCCTGATTCAGCAATCTGGCCGAGAAGGGTCTCAGATCACCCGCAAGGGCATTGCTCTCCACCTGCACCCTGTTCCAGCGGAGCGGATTGCTGCGCACACGGACCGGCCACGTCCGCGGTTCGGCCATCACGTTGCCATTGAGATCGGAAATGCCGCTTACCGATGCCTGAAGCAGCCGCCCGTTGATCTGATCATCGTCCATCTCAGGGATCATGATAATGGTCTTTCCGGTAACCGTTATACTCACCGGGATGAGGTTGCCGCTTGCAAGATCCACCAGGGTCACATTGCCGTCACCGGTCGTTGCCGGGTTGACCGGCTTGTCAAAGGTGACTGAAATCACATCCCCCAGACCCAATATTCCGTTTGACGGTTCCGGCAGCCCCGCTACACTTGGCGGCGACCGGTCGATGCGTCCCCGCACGCGCGGCGTATGGGTGACGCCCGCATTGCACTGAAGGGCCACACGGAAATCGTATTCCCCATCAGGCACGCTATCAATATTCCACTCTATGAGCGCATTGTTGGATGGCAGATCGTCCGAAGGTATGAGCCGGGCCGTGCTCCAGTTGTTTCTTCCGGCATCGGCGTATTCCAGCTTCACATTCGACATCTGTGATTTCACATAGTCACGCAACGCGACCAGCAGTGTGTTTTCGGATCCGGAATTCACCAGCCAGCCGTCTTCAGGCTGTACCAGTGTGATCGGACTGCAGGTGCTTTCGAATCTTGCCGTAATACTGAGGGTGTCTGCGATCTGGCTGTCGCACAACGACCGGAGCATCACCTGCAAACCTTCGTAGTCAAAAGCTTCGGGACCGCGAAACACCGTAAGTGTCTGGTCAAAGGAGGATCCCGCCGGAATGGTGTAGGGTTCCAGAGTGCTGATCGGTATACCGTTTACAAGGATCACGGCCCCGTCCGGGTTGGATGCGGGAATGGCCGCCAGACGGTAGTCACGGGCTTCTTCGGATTGCGAAGTATTGCCGAGGGTGAGCCGGAACGTGGCAGGTTGACCGGCAGGAACCTCATTCTGCACCAATGTGTTGGCGGTGAGTTGCACCCCTTCGCGGGGCTGAGTCCCCGGCTCCCACGGACAGCTTGATGTCCCGCTTACCAGTTCAAATACCGGCGTGCCGAAAACAGGGTCCGGTTTGATGTTGATCGAAAAGAAATCATCCGGGTCGTCATCGTTCAGCACAAATCCGGTGGTGTTGGTTTCGGTAACCTCCAGAGACTGTGCTGACCCGACCTCCTTCCGGATTCTTACGCTGGCCCCGCCTCTGGCGCCCACACCGCCCACCTCCGCCCCGATCTCAAGGGCAACCTCTTGCTCAAGCTCCAGATTGAATTCGATCGACTGCCTGGCTGAGCGGGTAACGCTCTGTTGATAGCTGACCGGACCGGCACCACCATTCAGCGAGTAGTTGGCCAGTGCCGGCAGGTCACGGGCCGATTCCTTGATATCGCGGTTTATGGTAATCGTCTGCAGCCAAACGTTGATCTGATCGGCAAGAAATGCCGCGGAATCGGCCGATACGGAAGGATTGTCGCGCAGTTCCACCAGCCGTGGAATGAGGTTGTTCTCGATGAAGTCTTCGGTATAGATATAGCGTGTTGCAAACCCATCGTTGCCGAACATTACTGTTTTCGATAATTCGACCTGACACGTAGCCGGGTTGAAGGTCAAGACATCGGTGAGGGCATAAATGATGTTTAACGCCGCGCCTACGTAGATGTCCCCGCCATCCCCGATGACATCATCGGAGGATGAGGTTTCGAACGATTCGGTGGTGACCAGGCAGGTCTCGAACTCCTCTTCGCCCCTGATCGTGGATTCGATGCTAAGGCTGGTCGACAGGTCAACCCAGACCTCGGTCTCAACAGAAACGCCCAATCCGGCCTGGAACCGGGTTCCTGCCTTCACACCGGCCCAGACACTGGAGCCGGCACCGGCCAGCACCGACATGCTAACGGAGTTGCAGACCGAAGTCTCCTGGCTCAAAAAGCTGTAGCTCTGGTCCCCCGGGGGATCCCTGAGAATGAAAAGCGGGATTTCCGGCGATACTGTGGCGAAGGTCTGCTCACGCGGACGGTTTCCTTCCACCACAAACCAGTAGTCAAACACTTCGGCATAGCGGTACGTCGACTCCGGGTCACCGGTGCGCACCTCAAGCTGCAACAGCTTCTGGTAGGGACGCTGTCCTCCCCCAACGATATTTGGATTGCCGGCCTGGAACGTATAGACAGCAAGGCCTCCGCTTATGGTTACCGTATCCGGCTCCGATTTGTCGGCAACCGTGTTGTTAATGCGTATCTCTCCAATCTCCACGGCGCAACGGGTATCGCCGTACTCTTCAAACACTTCCACCTCGAAACCATAAAACCCGAGCTGCCTCAGCACCTTGGTATTGCAGGAGCCAACCGGAGCCGGGAGCCCTGTCAGGGTGATCTGGGGCGCGCTCCGGAAGAGAAAATCTACCGTCGCGCTGCTGTCGCGAAGCGAGACTTCGCGCGACTGAAATTCAACGAACGGGTTTTCGGCCACATCCACATCGATAATAAGTTCAGGGAAGGCGGGCAGGTCAAAGCTGAAGCTATTCTGGGTATCGGTGGTGGTATTCGCAGTGAAGCACCCGCCGGGTCCGCTGACGCTCACATCACCCGTGCCGATATTGACCAGGCAGTCGCCTCCCGCAACCACTCCGTCAAGAGTATGCCGCTGCGTATTGCTGAAATCCTGATCCGAGAAATTGTCGAACACATTGAGGGAAATCGTGGCCGGCTCAAAGGTATGGCCGTGAAATTCCGGCCGGATCGTCACATTACCGGGTGTGAGGATGGAGACCTCATAGGTGCCATCGGGCAGGGTGGTCCCAAGAAGCACATCATCCACATAGATATCCACATCTGCCAGCGGGCACTGCGTTCCGGCAAAAGCGATGCGGCCCGAGACGGTGAAGGTGGTGGTATCGGTGAAGTTCGTATTCGATGCGTGTGTCAGTCCCGAGCCGAGCTGCACCTCCCTGGAGTCGGGATCAAACCCGTGCCCCTCACGTGATGGAGTAACGAGGTAGTTGGCTCCCAGACCGTAATTTATCAAGTTGATGGTGTATTCGCCCTGGTTGTTGGTGAACGATCCCTTGCGAACCGGTGCCCGGTTGTCGCTCCAACTGAAATTGAACGCCTCTCCATAGCTCCCCCAAGCAAAATCGGCTACATAGTGCTGAAACTGCGGGCGATCCGGTCCGATCACTTGCGTCATCCTCCAATAGGCAGCCAGGCCGGTCTCGTTGCCGATTAACCTCAGGAATCTGCTATCAGCGATCTGTTCGGCGGACCGGGCCACATTCCAGATCTTGAGTTCATCGATCGACCCGTTGAGGAAATCGCTCAGGTTGGCGCCCGCACCAATGAGTTTTGGGGAGCTGTTTGGCACGAATTCGAAAGACGAGGCAGCGTCGGCCACCTGTTGGCCGTCAACAAACAAACGGTGCTGATTGCCATCCCGGACGTACGCCACATGATGCCAGGTCCCGGCTTGAATTACATTGGCCGGTGAAACCACCACCCAGGTATTGATGGATGAGACCGCGAGCCTGCCGCCCGTTCCGGTGCCACCGTTGCCCGCTTCCAGCTGAAACGACCCCGGTTCATTAAAACGGCGTGTTGAATAGATCACCTGACGCCCCCCTGTGCCGGAAAGCCGTATCCACCCTTCAATGGTAAAGGTATCGGATTGATTGAGATCGGAGGTATGGGGAATTTCCACATACCCAGAGCCATTGAGCTGCAATGCCTGGGTTGCATACGGCGTAGCTTCCACAAATACGCCCGGAACGCCGCTACCCACAACGGTTGTGACCGCCCCGCTGATGCGCCCGTTTGGACGCGTGTACCCAAGGTCGGTTACAATCTCACTGGAACCAAGGGCATTGAACGACTGAACCCCGTACACGTTATAAATCCCCGGATCAAGTCCCGTATCGGTGTACGAAGTGACATTGGGGCTGCGGGTATCGCGAACCGCCCCATTTACGAAAATCCGGTATCCGTCCTCACCTGCAATATTCTGCCAGCTGACCGATACTGACGTCTCGGAAGTGCCGTCCGAAGCGTTTACGAAAGCCGGTGGACGCGGAACGAGGATGTAGGCAAAAGCGCCGCCGCCTCCGCTTGCGCCCGAATTACCCCCGGGCATGCCAATGAACAGCTGACCGAACCGGTCAACCTGAATGGCGTCGCCGAACCGGGCATTCTGGGGGCCGCTACGCTGAATGACCATCTCCTGTGGCCATGAAGAGCCGCTTTGCCGGAAAACTACTACTGCGCCGACATTCGATGTGCCCCCCGAGTTTATTCCGCGCGCCCCGGCCAAAAGCAAGTCGCCATAAAATGACAGGCTTGACCCGAGCTGGTCATTATTGGAAGAGTTTTCATGGCGGGTTGTAGTGGTGTTGTTCCAGGTATTTCCGGACCGCTCATAGATAAACAGGGTGCCGTGCGCGTTTGTCGGAGAAATATTTGCGGCAGTGCGTCCGCGGAGGGCGCTGACAGCGGCGCGGTCGCCATCTATGGCCACAGCGTAACCAAAACGATCGGTATCGAGCTGTGTGGTCACGGTGTAGTCCAAACGCTGCTCCCTGATCCACGACGTGCCGCTGCGTCGGAAAAAGTAGGCCTCATGATTCAGTGGAGAGCCGACCAGCGCCCAGTCGCCGCTGATGGCAACGGAGTATCCGAAATTTAAGGACCCGTCGCGATATGTAGGTGTTTCGATGGGATGCAGGGACGACTGCAAGCCCCAATTATCGGTTCCGCCCTGATTACGATTAAAAATGTACGCCGCGCCCGGAGAAAGAAACAGATCGTCGGGAGAAGGCCCCCCGTGTGCTCCAATGACCATATTGTCCCCGTCAATGTCCACCGATCCTCCGAAGTACATATCGCCTCGGGTAACTGGTGCGTTCAAATCCTTTAAGAATTCCCAGTTATCCTCCTGATTACGATGAAATACCCTGACCCGGCCCCGCTGTCCCACGAATCCATCCTGCCCCACGGCCAGAACATCGCCCCCAATCGCAACCGATGAGGCACTTATTGATCCGAAATCAATCGTCTGGTGTTTGATCCAGTTTGAGCCGTTCCAGCGGTAGATCTCAAGGCGGTTCGATCCCACAACAGCTCCATAATCACCGTCAACGGCCACATCCCGACCCATTTGACTGGAAGGGGAACTTCCGGTATCGAGTGTGAACGATGTCAGGTCCTGGGCATGGAGCATGGCAGTATGAAAAAGAGCGAAACCTGCAAACGCAGCTATTTGGAAAAGGCGGAGCGCTTTCATTATTTGGTGTACCTTTTATTGGATGGGGCGATAATCAATGCATGGCCAAAGGACAAGCCTGTCTGTATGCATTACTTTTGCATGGAAGCATGATAACCGCCTGTATTGATGATTTTTAAGTGTTATCTGGTTTAACAAAAACCAGGTGTAGCTGCAGATGGTAAAGCTGAGACTTGTGAATCGAAATCTGGTGAAAAGCCGTGGGGCGGTACGAAATCGAGCTGAATGAACGGATGATCAGCTCAGTGAGCGGACACGGCATTGTTATAGATAATTTCTATATTAATTACACCTGCCAATAAAGTCAATATATCAGCGGGATATACTTTATCCCTTGTCAAATATTGGGTTACGCCTTACATGTGAGGTTTCAACCTTGCTCAATAATGTATTCAGCACTGCAAACGCCGAGTGCTTTCCCTGTAATCACCTGTACTTTGCAGTGATGAACTTCACTATTGTTTTCAGGCAGTGGAACTGATTGCGCCGGGACGCAGTACTGAATCTACGGCCGCGATCTCCACACTCCGATTTCACCCAAAAACCGGCCGACATTTTCCCTGCTCTGACCGTGCCCAAACAGGTACAGCATGCCATCATCTCCATGAATAACGTGCGGTGAGACCACCCGAAGGTCGTTCCATGAACCGGTCTCACCCGGACCCAGTACCGGATTGTATTCACTTCGCTCCCATTGAATCCCGTCGCCCGAGAGGGCAAGTCCCACATAAATCGGGGTTTCATCCAGATCCAACGGCTCTTCGTATCCCGAATACCACATCATGTATTTCCCATCGACCAGCAAAACACTGGCTGCCAGCATGCCCTGGTCCCATGAATCGAGATCCCGTTCGAAAACGGGGTTGGATGGATGCGGCTGCCAGCTCTCGCCCTTGTCATCCGAGACGAGCACGCCGATGCCCACCGTGGTCCCGGCACCGGCATAGTATAGGCGCCATTGGCCCTCCGGTGTCTCTACAAAGACCGGGCCGGTGATGAAGGCAAAATCCCACCCGTCCGGGTCGGGTGTGTAAATGGGCGTTGTGGACCGCTCCCACTCCACCCCGTCACTGTCCAGCGAGCGCATCTGTCCGAAGCCTGGATCCTCAAAAAAACTGGTTTCATAGCCCAGGTACCACATGGTCCAGTTTTCATCGTCCGGATTCCAGCGCGCGGACACCGTTTCCCTGTGCTTGTTCCAGACATCGTCTTTCAGCTCAAGAACCGGCCGCTCCGCAGGCGCGATGGTGACGTTCAGATCCTGATCGAACAGCGCCCGTCCCACCACCGGTCCGCCGAGACCGCCGCCGGTAGAAAACCACGCCACAAGCGCGCCATCCGGCCCTTTTGCCACCCATGGATCTGTCTGCCCCAGACAGTACCAGGCGGGACAATCAGGCTGGTCGATCCTTGGATTGCCCGGCAATTCCTCCCAGACTACGCCCAGTCTTTCACCGGGCGGCACGTCCCCGGGGTCCGGATACGGCGACGTATCATCCGGCTCCGTCGGGGTTTCGGAGCAGGAAAAAAGCAGAATAAGGACAGAAGTCAGCAGAAGCCTTGTTTTCATAAGCTCCAAAGTAACATATCTGTCCGCTTCTCTCAAATCCGTGGTATTCGGGTGGATGGGGGCTTGGATTTTTTGCGACAACCATCTACTTTTCAGCATTTTGTGTATCGCATTTTGCCATGAAACATGCTCCCTGAAGCAGAAGTACACGGCTTTCCTGGATGCTTTTTTTAGCGGCGGGAGAATTCCGTAATCTGCAAATATCTGTAATCTATTTGAAAAGTTTTGTGAACCATGATACTGACAGATAAACCCGAAGTATCATCAACGGTACAGCACTGCGTCCGGGATATTTTTATCTACAGAAACATCCATGAACAGGAAGAATCCATATTACCGTTTTATCCGGACGGTTATCCCGGGATCGTTTATCTGGAGGCTGAATCCGCCACTGCAAAATTGCGTGTCGAAAAGCCGGTTTCCCACCTCTTCCTGTACGGACAGTCGACTCACCCGGTAACACTTGCCATAAAAAAAGGAAAACTGATGATGGTGTTCCGAATCACGCCGGATATTTGCCATCACATACTGAATGCTAACAGTGAACTGATCAACGATGACTGTATCGATCTGTCCGGAACGCACTGTGCGGCGAATGACGCTCTGACAGGCATATCCGGGGAGCAAGACTTGAAGGAAAAGGCCATCTTGATGACCCGATTTATTGACTGTCTGACCAAAGATTACAAGAGCGACGAACACGCGCAAATATTGAAGGCTGTTCAAATTATTGCGAGATACGAAGGCAATATTCCCATTTCCGAAGTTCACAATGAGCTGTTCATGTCGGAGAGAACGTTTCAGCGCAAGTTCAAGCAAGTTGTTGGCGTAACCCCAAAACAGTGGTCCATCATCCTCCGTTTTCATCATTCTAAAAATAGTCTATCCAAGAAAGAATCGAAAGTATTTGCCGACGTAGTGCATGGTTACGGGTTTACGGATCAATCCCATTTCATCAAGTTATTCAGGCGCTACACAGGAAAAACGCCCGTTGAGTATCTGAATTTGATTAGATCAAATAGTCTCCAGCCTCTGGATTGACGGTTTTTTACTATCCAGTTTCTTGTCGCTGCCCCATCTTTTGCATTGCAACTTGAACTGTCACGAAACTTAGATTGTATGAATATCGTCATATTTGGAGCCACAGGATCGGTTGGCAAACACCTGGTAGCACTATCATTGAAGAACGGAAATAACGTCACCGTTTTTTCAAGAAATAAAAGTGCATTTAAGCCATCTGACAAACTGAAGTTCATATCCGGTAATGTGCTGGAACTTGACGACGTGCTGCCAGCGATTCATGGACAGGATGTTGTATTCTGTGCACTGGGAGACGGCAGAAAGGGGAAAGTACGGGCGGCTGGAACCAGAAACATTATTGAAGCCATGAAAATTAGTGGTGTTCACCGATTGATCTGCCAGACAACATTGGGATGCGGTGATAGCCGTAATAACCTGAGCTTTTTCTGGAGATATGTGATGTTCGGCTTTTTATTGAAGAAAGCATTCAACGATCATGAACTGCAGGAAAAGCATATTTTTCAAAGCGGACTTGACTGGACGATCATAAGACCCGGTGCATTCACGGACGGTCCGCTCACAAAGGACTTTTCGAGTAATTTTGCCGCGTCAAAAAAGGATTTGAAACTAAAAATCTCGAGAGCAGATTTGGCATGGTTCATGTTAACCCAGACTGCAAAGAGTGAGTATATTCAAAAAGCTGTTTCAGTTTCATATTAAGTCGTTCAATCAGTCGTTTGACTGCTCCATCTGTATGTCAATGGCCACCACCGGTTCGTCACCCACGACCCAGGCATCATGGATTGTTGCAAAATGGCACATAATGTGCAGAAATAACTAATTAATTTTCTGAATTGCCAGGTTATGATAGATACCGGCACTGATGGCAATGTAGTTGCTGTCTGCAGGTGTTTCTTCAACCTGGCCGTGGTTTCCCCGGCTCCAACCCCACGCTGTAAGTGTTCCGTCTGAGTGGAGGGCAATGCTGTGGGTATATCCTACATCAACTGCCTTGAACCCACTGCGCTCTGGCGCATCACTCACCTCCCCGCGCATATCCCAACCCCATGCCGAAATTGAGCTGTCTGCCCTGAGGGCAACTCCATTTCTCGCACCAGCCGACACCGAAATGAAGTTTTGCTCAACCGGAGCATTTGAAACCGATCCCATCAGGTCGCTTCCCCATGCCCTGACCCTCCCATCACTTGTCAGGAGCAGATGGAGTGAACGATTGACCGAAATATCAACAGCCTGTTCTTGACTCGGCTTATCGGAAATCCCCCTGACCTCCATGTCATCGCGCGTCTCATAAACACCGCCCCAGACCACCACTGTGCCATCATCTCTCAAGGCCATACTTGTATCAAATCCAGCGGATATTGCCACGAAATCATTACCAGAAGGAACCCTGCTAACCTGCTCGTTCATATCCAGCCCCCATGCGACTATTGAACCGTCGTTCCTTAGTGCAAGATTGTGACCATAGCCGGCGGATATTGCAACAAATCTACCATCAGAAGGTGTATCAAGAACCTGCCCCCGGCTATCATATCCCCATGCCGCGATGGTTCCATCCATACGCAATGCAAGGCTGTGGCGATATCCGGCAGATACCTGTACAAAGTCATCACCCGCAGGAAGATCAGATACCTGCCCGTTATCATCCAGTCCCCAGGCAACGATCCTGCCAGATTCCTGCACGTCTGTCTGACCAGCCCCACACCCTGCCGCAATAAATAGTGCCATGGCTGCACATGCAATGAGCCTGAAGTTTGTGACAAATATCTTCATCTGGCGCTCACCAGGTTAATTGTTCTCGTGCGATATTTCAAATCAGCTGCCATTTCCATGTATTTGATATGATGTTTTGTTTTCAAGGCTTGCTTTCAAAATTGATATCGGATTCCGGTAGAGATGATCACCCCTTCTCTCAATTCCATTCTTGAGGGATACAAAGAACGATCATTGGAAAATCGATATTGGTCTGTTCGCAACAGATTTGTCGCAGTTGCCCACACTCTGAAATTGTCTGATAACACAATTTGCACATTCGCGAAAAGATCACGGTATCCGTCTTCAAAAACATCCATGAAAACCATATCTGTGGAAGAGATACCGGGTGCCCATTGCTTCTCGTCCCCGTATTCCACAACATAGCGATCGGACCAGTGGTAGGTCAAGCTGCCGCTGATACGGCGGTTTTGAAACAGAAGAGATGCATTGAAAACCTGCGGACTTTGCTCCATCAATCGCAGTGATTCTCCCGACCTGCTAACAGGTTCAAATACGGATTCTGTCCATGAGTAGCTTGTGTAAAAGCCAAGGTTGCTGAGAAAACCTGGTAGAAAAAAAAATCTCAACAGCCATGACAACTCAACACCGTATAGTTCGGTATTCTCTGAACTGTTTACAAATGTCCGCTCGCGATACTCTTGCAGATCACCTGAGGTTAAGATTTGGGATCGGTCCAGTATGGCATCACTTATGTTCTTGTAAAAGAGATTGACCGCCAGGGTCCCAAACGCATCCGATGACAATTCCGTCAGGAGGTCGAAATTATTCGAGATCATGGGTTCAAGATCCGGATTGCCCCTGAACGTGTTCATTGTCTGGTGATCTATGAAAACGAAAGGGGAAAGCCGATCCATTTCAGGACGACGAATGGTTCGGGTATATGCGAGCTGCAACGAGAACGGACGGGACGGAAACAGTGACACCTGGAGATTTGGAAAAAGATGAGTATAGTTACGGTCGGAAGTAATCCTGCTGTCTTCCATAATTCCTTCTGTATCATCAATCACGAGGTTTTGTCCGCCATAATCTGCACTTGTGTGTTCAACTCTGAGACCAGCTGTAATAATTGCCGGGCCAAACAACCGGCTGCCCATTGCGTATCCTGAAAAAATCCGTTCTTTGTGATTGAAGTTTCTTGGAGTAAAGTTTTGCGCGCTGGCATCCTCACTGGCAATAAAAAACGGCCTGTTTTCCCGGTAAAAAAGCAATGCCTTATCCGTGTCCATTACCCATGGGATCCGATAGGCATCTTGCCCGAACACGTCAATGCTACCCTGCGGCACCATCCTGAAACGATTCAGGTCAAGAGTCCTGAAGTAACTGAATTCCGATCGGCGATATGTACTTGCCTGGTCATTTTCAGCCGCCATTACACCCAATTTTATCTTGCCGTTATTTACTGGTATTTTCAAATCAATATTGCCGGCAATCAGGGACGACTCGTGCCTGCCGAGTGTCTCGGACAGCCCCTGAAACCGGATACTGCGATAATCGATTGTCCCGTCCCGGGTTAATTGCACATTGGTTATACCCATTTGTGGGCGTGTTCTGTCGTCGAAATTGATCATAAAATCGACGCCATCTCTCTGAAAGGGCAGTAAATGTGTGTCGTCCTGCACATCTGACAGGGACCACGTCACACCGAAATTGATATTCCCCCGGGAAAAATCATGGCTTGAACCGGCATGCAGATTGTAGTGCCGGGTATTTCGGTTGTGTCGAAAGTTGTCATAACCTGCGAAACCGCGTTGACCAACAGATCCGGTGGTGTCCGGCCGCAGCAGGTCACCCCTGGTATTCATGATGTTCCGGTGACGGTCACGGACATGATCATTGCCAAAGAAAAATGACCTGAAGTAAAAGGAGGTGTTTTCAGAGTATGTGTAATTGAGCGAGGCGGCGCCTGCAAGCCTGGATTCGGAGTTAATGTGCAATCCAGGGGCAAGACTCATCAAAACATCCCTTTGCACTCCTTCAAATTCCATGGATGTGTAATCCGCCGAAAGGCTCTCAAAACCGGACATGTCCTGTTGCAAAGAGATCGTCACAGCCAACTCCAGATCATCCCTGACTTTTTCTGTATAGTGAACGCCAGCATCAAAACCGACATCTGAGTAGGTAAAATATTGTGGATGAACCGAAAGGCCGCCGAAGGAAGTGAATTGGCGGGTCTCACCCTCCTGGAGGCCACGTGACTTCAACCGAACGGATCCGGCAAAGGCATCGGCCGGATTGTCCGGAGTTGCAATCCGGGCCAAGTGAACTTCAGAAAACATGTCTATGGGCAGGACCGAAAGATCAGGACTGCGGCCGTTTAGAGCCGAAACGGCAAACGGCCGCCCATCCAGCAGAACATTATATCGCCCCGATCCGGCTCCGCGTATATTCAACTCATCATGGCTCAGTCTTTGAACCCCGGGGAAAAACAGCAGTGCCTGATGCAAAGTTCTCACACCCGCGTTCTCCATGAATCTGAGGGTCATCATACTTGATGCTGAAATATCTGCAACTGCTCTATTTTCAAAATGCCCATATTGGGTTGAATCACTGACAAGCGACTCTGCGTGAGCAAAACCAGTCGGGAAAATCAGCAGAGACCAAATCATCACCATTGACAGCCTTGAGAAAAGCTTGTGACGCTTCTCTTGCAATCTTGACGGCAGCGAGGTTTCCGGGTCCGGGTATAGCCTGAAATACACAAGGAATATCTTTATCATCATGGACTTTCTATATGACCTGTTGCATTAAAGATTTTGAACACATGAACTGGTTCGTTGACTGGTGGGGCCGGTTCATAAACTGTACTGGAGGCCCATGGTGATTTCCGTTCCGCTCAGCAATACGTTTGTAGGGTAGAAGTCGCGATCATAGCGGTAGTTCACACTCCTGTGATTCAGAAGATTGGCACCATTGAGCCAGATCCGAAAGTTGTCTGTGATGCGATAGCGAACCGTAAGGGAAACGTCGTTAGCCCCGTCAGTGAAATTATCGGCATAGACCCGCTCCTGAAGCTGTATTGACGGGACCCATGACCTTGTAGCCGCGTAATCAGAGACAAATGGCGAACTCCACTGATAGGAAACCTGGGCCGAAAAACCACCCACGCTGTAATCCAGACCAGCGTTAAGTACGTGTGGACGTTGATCCTGGAGCCTCACCAGGACCGGTTCTCCCGCATCTGTTTCCCTTTCAATGTCTGCCTCAGAGTAGGTGTAGGTGTAGTTGACATAGGTGCCGAGGTTGGAAAGGAATCCCGGCAGAAATGAAAGATTCTGTTGCCAGCTGAATTCAATGCCGTAGATTTCAGCCTCATCACCGTTCAGATATGTGGTTCGGTTCCAACCGGAATAGGCTTCCGGGTTGTTATCCGGCGTCTCGAATGCAAAGAACCCTTCTTCCGGCACACGCCTGGTCTCCGAATAGACAAAATTATCCAGTTTTTTATAGAAGAGTCCAAGGCTGATCTGGCCAACATTTCGAAAGTAATGCTCGATAAGAAAATCGAAATTATTTGAGAGCATTGGTTTGAGAGCGGGGTTGCCATACACAATGCTCCGGCTGTTGTAATTCCAAACCCGGAATGGGGAAAGCTGAGTGAATGTGGGTCTTCCGATAGATCGTGAATAGGCGGTACGGATATTTGTGAAATCCGTTATGCGCAATATGAACTGAGCATTGGGAAAGATGTTGGTATAGTTGACATCCGCTTCAACGGGAGTGGATCCAAGAAACAGATCGTTTTGAGAAAAGAGTGCTTCCCTTGCCCTGTAGTTGGCAAGTGTGTGTTCAATCCTGGCACCTCCCAGTACAACAAATTTACCGAACCTGATTTCGGTCATGGCATAGGAGGAGTAAACCCGCTCCGCACCATTAAAGAAAGTGGACTCCGAGCGACCAAACTCTTCTTCGTCCTTGATCAGGTTCGGAAACCTGCTGTTAAATGTACCGATGAACCTGTCTCCATCAACGAGATACGGGATCTCATAGGAGATACCGTTTCTCCCCATCACATTCCAGGAGTTGTTCAACTGCTGAGGAAAGTCAGCCGGACCCACTCGGCCATCCCATCGCATCATATAAGCCTCTTCATATCCCTGCTGGTATGACAAGACCGCGGAACCTCCAAACTTCAGTTTTCCGATTCTGAACGGAGCTTCAAAATCAATTGTGGATGTGATCTCATTATCTGTATGCCTGGTCACCGTGTGATCCATAAACTCGGTGGAAGCAATCTGATCGTTGCCCGGGTAAGTGACTCGCGGACCATGGGAGGCAATTTCCAGCTTTGGGTGGAAACGATCTTCGATATCGACAAAAAAGTCTACGTAAGGCCTGCCAATGGTCCAGTTGGCGTTGTACTGGTTTCTTGTGCTTCTGCCATGTCCCCACCCGATTTTGTACTCCAGGTCAAATACATCGAAAAGGTGTCTGCCACCTGCCTGCACTGTGTACTGATGGATGTCATCGTCACCAAATCTGACACGGTATCCGATCGTGCCCCCAAGGTCGGGATGATCGATAGGTCCTGTTTGAGTCGGGGTTATATAGCTTGCAACCCTTGGATTTGTGAAGACAATGTGCCTGTTGCTGCCTCGGTCCTGATAATTGAACATGCCTTGAAAATGATACGTGGATCTGTCAGTCGGTTGAAAGGTAAACTGACCGCCGACTCCATACCGATCACTGGCACCAAACTGATACTGTGATTCCATGCTGCTCAGCAGATCCATCACTCCGAACTCAGAGAGATTCCGGGTAGTCCATGCCATGCTGAATGACTCTTCAGCCCTCGGCTCACGCTGATAACTGAGGTTGATCCCATAAGAGTAGTTGGAGACGGGTGAATCACCATAACTGACAGACATGCGGTAGCCAGGACCTGCCTGATCACTGTATCGCGGATGAAAGCCTCCTCCTGCCCTGATGTTGACAGACCGGTCGCCACCTATCGGGCGACGGGTGCTGATGTTTATGACCCCGCTCAATGCATCTGCGGGCATGTCCGGGGTAATCACTTTGATGACGTCCAGTTCCTGCACCATATCAGCAGAAATGGTATTCAGGTCCACGCTTCGATCGGCGCCGGTGCTACCCATTCGCTGGCCATCTACTGAGACGCGGCTCATGCCGGCACCCACGCCGCGGATATTCGCCTCACCTCCATGCCCCATTCCGGCAATCCTCTGGAGGGCGCCCTCAACCGTCTGGTCCGCAAAACGATCGAGCTGTTCGGCAGATACAACATTCCTGATGTTTGTTGACTGGCGCTGCCGGGTCAATGCCCTAGACTGTCCACGCTGATAGGCCATTACCAGTATTTCATCACCTTCCACATGTGCCGGGGCAAGTCGTATGGGGTCGAGAACAACCCGCTCACCGTCAGCAACAGATACACTGATGGTTTGCTGCTCAAAGCCCATATACCGGATTAAAAGCTCATGTTCGCCTTGCGGTACCCTGCGCAGTGTGAAGCGCCCGTCAATGTCAGTGGTTGTTCCGGAACTTGTTCCCGTTATCAAAATATTTGCCCCGGGCAATGTCTCATCTGTCTCCTGTTCCAGCACTTCGCCTGTGATTGTCCCGTGCTGGGCAATCACTGAATTGATTAATCCTGTGGATGTCAGGATCGCCAACAGAACCATAGCTGCAATAGGTATGGCCCTGGTCAGTGGACCCTGAGGTTTGTTGATTGAGCCAGGGCTAACCGATTCTGCATGTTCAATTTTCCTGTTCAGCATTTCCACGTTTTTGCATTTAAAATTTTGGGGGATCAGGGGTGTGGTATTAAAGATCGAACCTTAAACCAAGCTGGACTGTGCGGCTTCCACGAAGGTGAGCCTGATGGGCAAACCGATTTCGTGATTCGGTATACGTCACCCTTTCTGCCGGAAAGAGATTCCCGGCATCTCCAAAAAGAACAAACTGCCCGGTGAGATGGAATCTAACAGAGAAGTTGACATCACGGAAACCATCCTCATACATATCCGGATAAGTCATGCCCGTAATGGCTGAAAATGGCGAGTCAGAACCCTCAAGCCGGAGTATGGAAGGAGCAGTCCAATGGTAGGAAACTTGTCCGGAGAACCGGTTTTGCTGATAATTCAACCCAACATTCACAATATGAGGGCTTTGCCCGGGCAAGCGAGGGGTATCGGTGCGTTCGTCAATTTCAAATCTTGAATCGCTCAAGGTGTAATTGCCATACAGGGCGAAATTTCCAAGGGGGCCCGGCAAGAATCGCAGGTTTTGGCGCCACGTAATTTCCAGACCATAGACATGTGCAGACCTCTCACCATTCTCGAACGTTCGTTCTGTGTAATTTTCAAATTCACCATCTTCAATAAGTCGGGTCCTTTCCACCACCATGTTTTGAATGTTCTTGTAAAACAGTCCGATCACGGCAAAACCGGTCTCCCCGAAACGGTAATTGAACTGCAAGTCAACATTGTTAGAGGTCATGGGTTTCAGGGTTGCGTTGCCGCGGAAAACAGTCTGACCCTGAATATCCAGTAGCCTGAAAGGTGTCAGCTCAAGGTAATCGGCCCGCGCCATGGAACGTGACAGGGCAAGACCAATGGCACCTTTTTCGGTTAGTGCAACGGATAGCTGAGCATGAGGAAAAAAGTTGCTGTAGGTGGATGTTTTGCTGGTGTCAACCGTGCCGGCATGGTTGCCGATATCATCAAAAAGCACATCATAGCCTTCATAACGCGCTGAAGTGTGCTCAACCCGGACACCGGTCATCCACCGGAGCAAACCGGCATCGCCAGAGGCCATCACATAGCCCGAAAAGATATTCTCGGTGGAATTGTAGTTCCAGATATCCGAATTTCTTCTCTGACCGCGGTTGTCCTTTCGAAAAGAGGCATAATTTCGTTCAAAAAAGGCCCGTGATTGCTGCGCATTGGCAAATACAGGAATTTGGTTGTGTGACTGACCTCCAACATTGTAGGCCTCCCAATCCTCCAGCTGGAATCGGGACAGATCCATCAGACCGGCCACACGAAGCTCGGAGTTTCGGTAATCACCCTTTCTGGTACTGTTGGACACACCTGTGCCAAGTTTGAATTGAACTGGTCCTACAGGCAAATCTACGTCCACATTTCCGGAAAATGTGTTATCACGGTGCTCCTGGATAAGCTGCTGCATGGGCTCTATACGCATATCGCGCAGTGCCACGGCTCCATTTGTGGCGGCCATTTCAGGATTTGCGAGGTTATCCATTGAAATCTCGAAAGTTTCACCATTGCGGAGGAAGGGTATTTCAATTCCGTCATCCTTTCTTGTGCTGTGTGACCAGCCAGCCCTGGCGTGAAGATCAAAAGCCTGGAATCGTTGTGAGAAACCGCCGCTGGTAGCGACCATGGTCAAATCCTGATCCCTTGTGGCAATGTTGTACCCGTATGCCCCGGGTGCCAGGAGGCTGCGGCCGTCTTCCTGCAATGACACCGGCCCGGTAACGGATTTCTGTACTGTATGCGCATTTTGTTGCATGGCATTTGTTCCGGCAAAACCTGCAATAAACCACTTCTGTGTCTCCGAGGGATGGTACCTCAACTGAAAACGGCCTCCCAATGAACTCCTCTGGTTTGTTTCAAGCTCCGGGGACACACCCGTTGCCGCGATTTGCGACTGCAGTTCGCCAATATCTGCCAGGTCATAGGTAATGCCAAGGTATTCGATTGCCTCAGAAGTTCTGTCCAGGTATGCATCTGCAGAGAAAGAAATCCTCTCGCCAAATCTTTGAGAAAACGCAGCTGATATGCGGGCGTCAGGACTCAATTTCTCATCGTAGCTCCCATGAAGCCCGCCAGCCATGGAAGCACTGATTGCGGGATGTGCTGTCGCTGCACGATCTGTCCGGACGGCAATCAACCCGCCCAGGGCATCAGCTTGCATATCCGGTGTCAATACCCTGACGAGTTCAACCTCGTTTACGGCCCTGAGGGATATCCCACCCAGATCCGTTATCCTGCTCCCCGCTCCGGTTGCGGAGAGATGCTGTCCGTCAATCGCCACATTGTACAGGCCTCTGGAAGCGCCGCGCACCCCCCTGACACTAAAACTGCCGTCACGAGCAGATTGTACTCCTGTGAACCTTTTTAATGACTGTGAAAGATTCTGATCTCCAAAAAGCATGAGCTGTTCTGCTGTGATCACTTCGTTGAAACCCCAAGAGGGCTGAGCTTGTGCAACAGTATTCTGCAGCTCACCGCCCATTATCATTGCGGAAAGGGAATCTGAAATGTCAATCGCCCGCGTCTCTGTTTCACCGGCTTTGGATTCCTGGAATAAACAAAGTCCGCATAAACACGCAGTAAGGTACAGGAGCCCTTTCAGGTTTTTTTTCCGGATATTTTTTGCTGCACTAATCATACGTAGCTGTCTAAATCATTACGGTTACAAAGCGATCAACCTGGCTTGTGGATCATACAAACGGGCTCAAACCATTATCCTCGGAGTTCGGAATCATTGTGGAATCGCAACCATCAGATTCGAGGATTCACGAAAATCAGAAACTGCACGGACCTGTTGGCCCGTGCAGTCTCCGGAGGCAGATTTGCGTGTAAGTTGAGCCTGCAAATATCAACACATTAACCAGAAACTGTCGGGTACCTACTTGACCAGTGTCATGGTTTGTGTCATCACATAATTGCCAGCTTCAAGGCGATAGATATATGTGCCACTTGCCAGCCCTGCGGCATCAAATGTCACCTCGTGGGCACCTGAATCGATATGTTCATTGACAAGTGTGGAAACCCTTTGACCAATCAGGTTATATACGCGCAGCGTCACAACACCGCTTTCGGGTATTTCATAACGGATGGTGGTGCTGGGGTTGAACGGATTCGGATAGTTCGTGTGCAGTTTGAAACGACCAGGAGCTTCGGTCACATCATCCGCTGAGGTATCACTGCAAAAAACCATGGTCGCGTGGTCCGTCACACTGGTGTATGGCATTCTGCGATTGTACCAGGCCGTGTATCCTCCATTTTCCACGATATAATCGAGGTATGTATCGAATCCAGCCGGCATACAGAGGTCAGTGCCCTCGAAATGGAATACACGTGTTTTGTGATTGTCCATGAATGCCGGTGGAATCTGTCCGGTAAGTCCCGGATTGCCGGACAGGACAAGTGCCTCGAGAAGAGCGACATCGTGATTGTTTGGATCTGCACGGCCTATGGTCACCAGCATGTCAATGTTGCCTTCCAGCTGATTGTTTGACAGGTTGAGCGAATCAAGTGTCAAAAACGATCCAAAGTTCTGGGGAATCGGGCCGGTCAGATTATTGTCTGCCAGTGAAATGTAGGGATGAAGCGTACGCGCTGTTTTTGTTTTCCGGAAGGCCATTTCACCGAGCCACTGGGGAATTTCCCCATTGATCCCAAGTCCGCCAAGTCCCAGTTTTCTGAGGTTTCTCCAGTTTTGGATCTGCGTCGGTATCTCACCACCAGTGTCAATTCCAGTATTTGAAATGTCGAAGGCAACCATATCCAGGTCCCAGACCCATGACGGGATGGTTCCACCAAGCTCCGGGTTATCCTGGAGTCGGATGCGATTCAGACTTTGCAGATTTGAAAGTGAGGATGGGATCTCACCGGTAACTCCGCTGCCGGCCAGATACAGCATATTCAAGCCTGCCATGTTGTTCCCGATAAAATCAGGTATCTCACCGATCTCAAGGTTATTGTAATCCAGTGAAAGCAGTGTCAGACCGTTAAGCTCACGAAATCCGGCAGGAATGCCGCCTTCAAACTGATTGTAATTGAGCTTAAGTACGCCCAAAGACGGCATCTGAGCAAGAATATCCAACGTACCGCCAATATTGGTGTATTTGATCCACAGACGATCCAGGTTCATATCTGCAAACCAAGCCGGCAATTCACCATGGAAATTGCCCCCAAAAATGTTGAGCCTGCTAAGCGATGGCATAAGAGAGAGATCGGGAAAATCTGCCATGTCCATCTCCATGTCACGCCCGCCTATGTGCAGTTCGGTAAGGTTGCTGAGCTCAATAATCCAGTCAGGCACCGGACCGATGATATTGTTTTCCACCAGGGCGAGGCGATCTATCCCGTCAAATCCTCCAAGATCGCGGACCCATTCAGGGAAGGGAGCGGGATCAAAATTGGTGTATTTGATTTCAACTCTTTCGATGGTTGCAACCTGCGAAAAATCGGGCATTGGGCCGGATACGTTCGGCATCTTGTTCGCATAAAAACGTCGCAAATTGGGCATTTGGACGAGCTCTGGAGGATAAGCACCATCGAGATGGTAGTTGCGGTCCAGCTCAATTCCCCATACGCGCTCGGCCCGGACCACATCCGCAGTCATTACCGGTCCACGGAGGGCGTTCTCGGTTATGGAGAAGAACTCAAGGCTGGGCGAATCTCCCATGGCATCCCAGGGTATCTCACCTGTCAGGTAATTCTTGCGAAAATGGTAGTAGAACAGGTTCGGCAGTGAAAGCAATTCCCTGTTAAGCTCACCGCAAAGCCACTGGTTTTCAATCTGAAAATACTCGAGAAACTCCATATCTGCGACTTCCGGAGGCAAATAACCGCATTCCGTCATATTTTCTGTATCCCATGAACTGGTGGAAAAGCGGGTCACCCGCCACTCTGAATCACCGTTGCCGAGGTCTATCTCTGTAATTTCGTCAACACCCATCCAGAAGATAACCTGATCCTGCAACCACCCGCTGTTGTCCCGCCAGGTTTCTCCCCGCAGTGAATTGTACATTGCTACGAGTGCCATCGAGTCAACCACAGCAACGGACTCACCAACCGCGTCAGCTACATTTAGTTGTTCTCCTTTTGCATTAACTATTTTTGCCTGGGCAAAACTTTCCTGCAGTCCAAATGCCAGAAGAATCAGCACGGCCAGAAACAGCCCACCTGATCTATTCAGGCAATTTGAACGGTCCATTTTTGAAAAAACGTATTGTTGCGTCATGAAATCTCCATTAGTCCTGGTTTACATGTCCTATTATTGTTTTCGATGCCTGGGCATCTGCAACCATGAACTTATGGGGATACTATTGCCTTAATGTTTACTCTATGTTATCTGATCATTATCTCTTTTTTTAACAATATTTTAACATACTCCAGAGTGGTTGCATAACTGATTGAGATTCAATTCGGTAGTATTTATTTCAGATTTCTTTGGTGGATTTCAATTGTCAGAAGTTTTTCGAGGGGTGGTTTACCCACGGCATTAACTATTTCAGAACGTATTGCATCCAGAGTGCTGATTATTTGATAAACCTCAGCATCACTTTGCTTCAGTCATAGCCTTGCCTTGCAACCCTTCATTTTACACGCGCAAGTAAATATTGGCGCATGCAGCCCCTGTGTGCAAAAACTTGTCCAAACATTCAGATATCAATGCCGGAGGTGGCGGGCAATAAAGAATACTGCTAAAAACCGGCATCCCAGCGGACGATGACCGTTCTGTGTTTGCTGTGGCTGGTGCAGGCGTAGAAGTTGCCGCTCCTGTCCCACTGCATGGCATATACCGAAGCGGCCAGGAATTCGGGTCCCTGCCGGCTGTGCTGCGACAGGTCAAGCAGATAGCCGCGAGTCGGGGCCGAAAAACCGATAAGGCCAGTTTCGCTGATCCGGTAGGCCAGGCGGTTTCCGTCCGGCGACAGGGAATAGTCCCTTTCCCACTGATTGGTAGCCCACATATCGTGCAGCTCCCCGATGCCAATCCTCTTGCTGAGCCGGCCAGCGGGACGATGGCTTGCCAGTTTCCGGCCGTCGCGTGAATGGAGCTCAATCCGCTTGTCGGAAACCTGGCGGACTACAATATCCGGCTTAACGGCATCCGGCGTTTCCGAACATTCGATGTGATCGGTCTCCCTGATGACGAAGGGTTTTTGGGTCAGATCAACGACGTAGTGATAGCGGGTGACCTGCCTTCCGGGGGTCGTAATCCCGGTCGACACGCCATTCCCAGGAGCAATATCCTTAGGAGCGTCATCGCGGGTTGCGCCATCCCGGCGAGCGTCATTCCGAGGAGCAACTCCCTGCGTAGCGCCATCACGGGAAGCATCATTCTGCGATTCAGTGGTTTCCTGCCTTCTGTCAGTGCCCCGTCCCCAGTCAGAGGTCCTGAAATAGAGCCGCGAGTGGTCGGGACTGAAACAGCCGAGTCCATCCGGACCCAGCCCCTCGGCAATCCGCCTCCGCACACCGGCATCCGGCTCGGCAGGGTAATGTTCGCCCGTTTCGAGATCGACCAGGAACGACTCGCGCTGGCGGGCGGCCCATCTCTCTTCGGACTGATGATATGGCGACTGCTCGCCGGCGTACAGCAGCCACTTGCCATCTCCCGAAATGCGGAAGTCGCACTCCCTTGTTATGGCGAGGATTTCCCCGCCCGATTTTTCCGGATCGGATGTCTTGGCGCATCCCGAAAAGCCAATCCAGATGAAAAGAAGCAGAAAGGCGTGGCGGGGGGACAAATTTGCAAAGGAGGTTCTTTTGATCATAAACGGCAATTTCGGTGATCTCATCGACGTAAATATCGGATTTTCTGTGCTTTAATCCACCAAAATGTACTTTGT
>SLNO01000100.1 GCA_007132975.1 Balneolales bacterium | reverse complement strand
CAGGTGAACCGAAGGTCGCGAAGCGCTATGACCATGACCGCAGCCCGGCCACACATGAGCATGATTAAAAATGTTATGGTCATTCTATGTGACGATATGAAACCAAAATATTAAACACATGAAATTATTGCGGGTAATTCCTATTCTGTAAAGCGGATCCATACCAAAAAAATGTAAAGAGCTGTCTGTCCTCTGCGAGCCACGACAACCATTGCAGGCCACGCAAAATATCGACACCTGTGTTTTGCAGTATTCCCGTGACCGGACAATTACCCCGACCAGACCGTGACGGTCAGTAATATCGATATCACCGTCCACGTGCCAACCAGTACTGTTGAACCGGGAACCTGGTGAGCGAACTGTGGAAGCTGCGGGTACGAGTTCTGATCGCTGGATGAAAGTAATTAAGGACTTTTTCAGGGAATTGGAGACCCGTTAAGCAGTCTTAAATGTATAACAACATGATCCTAAACTGATTACTAGAAATGGAAAAATATTTCAGACAAGTTTTGTATTTCCGAAAAGTGTTTTTTTTGTCATTGATAACCATTGTCTTCAGTTTTTGCCAACAAAATGGAAATCATGGAATACCTGTTCACAGCGGAGAACCGCTGGTATTCAATCCGGACGGAGGATGGTGCTGGTTCCAGGACGAACGCGGCATAATTGACAACGATCGACTGATCTTTGCATCTGTATCCTCCGTCGGTGATGTCATCCTCATCGTACATGATCTGCAGACCAGCGAGAGCGATACGCTGAACCTTCATCCCCGGTTTCAGCAGAACGACCATGCCCAGCCTGCGCTTATGGTGCGCCCGGATGGCCGCTATCTGATAGTGTATTCCAAACACAATGGACCTTACTCCCACTGGCGCGTCTCAAAGGAGCCTGGTGATCCAACCCTTTGGGGACCCGTGAACCAGGTGAGTGTGGGCGACCGGGCAACCTACTCGAATGTCTACCATCTCACGGAAAACCGGCGCACATACAACTTCCACCGGGGCATTGGCTGGCATCCCAACGTGATGGTTTCCGACGATGAAGGGGACACCTGGGCCTATCTGGGCCGGCTGGCTGCTCATGAAACGCATCGCCCGTATCTTCGTTACGCTTCTAATCATACCAACCGAATCCATTTCATTATGACCGAGGCCCATCCCAGGGACTTCGAAAACAGCCTCTACCATGGCTATGTCGAAAATGACCGGGTTTTCGGATCGGATGGCGTGGATCTTGGTTTGCTGGAAGGAAGCGATACCGAGAGGTCACCTTTTGATTTCACAAAGATTTTTTCAGGTGATGAGCATAACATTGCGTGGGCATCGGACATCGAGCTGGATGCCGACGGATTTCCACATGTGGCATACTCGGTGACCCGCGACAGGGTGGGAAGAGGCCAAGGAGGCATGGATCACCGGTACCGCTATGCGAGATGGGATGGCAGCCGCTGGCATGACTACGAAATCGCCTATGCCGGCACCAGGCTTTACCCGCGTGAGGATGAATACACGGGATTGATTTCACTTCACCCGGACGATCCGTCACTGGCCTATATCTCAACGGACGCAGATCCGGTGACCGGAGAACCGCTGATCAGTGAAGCAAACGGACAGCGGCACTATGAGATATTCCAGGGCCACACCCGTGACGGTGGCGCGACCTGGACCTGGAAACCGGTAACGGCAAATTCGACAAACGATAACATACGGCCGATTGTCGTGGCGGGCAGTGAGGCATGGGCTGTTCTTTGGCTTCGCGGTGCGTACAGAACCTATACAGATTATGATCTTGAAGTGGTCGGTTATGTAGTCTCAAGCACTACTGGCGGTTAACAAGTGGTGTGGATTGCGGGCACACATACACCGGCGCGCTTGCTATCAAGGATTGGATTGTCTGCCTTCACTTAATTGGGCTGTCCGCCGGCAATCAGTTTCTGGCGAGCCAATAGAACCTGTTCCCTGGCGGGATGATCCTGCAGTCCGATGGCGCGGAAAAGGTGTTCCGCTTTTGAGATTTGTCCGGCAGCATCGGAATGCCGCCCTTTTTCCGCAAGGATTTCGGCAAGCAGGAGCTTACGGTTGGCCCGTTCCATGACACGGCCGGGATAGTTCATGGCTTCAAGCGAGTTTTTGGCGCTCCGGAGGGCATCCTCCAGGTTACCGGCTTCATAGGCGCACCAGGCCCGGGATTCATGGAGCTGAGCACGACTGACCGGAATTGCGCCCGGAGTTGTGCCGTCATTCAGGCCCGCTTCCGCATCCACCAGAATGGTTTTGCCTTCCTCCAAATTCCCGGTCCGGCAAAGTATGCCTGCAAGCAGGGTCTCAGGCGAAGTGAAGTACATGCTGTGGTGTCCCTCGTCAAAATGCGCGCGGGCTCTGTAGAGTTTGTCGCGGGCTTTCTCCAGCCGGTTCATCCCTGCCAGAAGCATCCCCTTGTAGATCTCCGGGACCATCCACGTGTCGTAATTCTTGTCCCTTGCCGCGGCAAAATACCTGCCGGCCTGCTCTGCGGCATCGAGTGATTCCTCAAACCGGCCTTGAAGCATCAAAGCGATGGAAAGCTTCCCCCAGGTCACACCCATAATGCTCCTGGGCTCGTCATAAAGTTGTTCGTAGATGGCCAGGGCCACTTTGGCGTTCTGCTCGGCCAGGTCAAATTGTCCCAGATTGTATTTCAGGTCAATGCTGTTGGTGAGGCTGATGGCGTAGGTCCGGCTGATGTCACCGTCGAGCTCACGGTACATCTCCGTGACCTGTTTTTGGAATGCATCCGCCTTTTCAAGTTCTCCGAGGTATCCATAAGTGATGGCGAGCAGGTTTCGGACGCGGGCTTCATGGTATCGGTTTGGATGGTCTGGATTGTCTGGGCGGGCTGGATGGTCAGGGTGGCCAGGTAGTATTTGACGGTCAGGCTGGTTTTGCTGCTGTAGTTCATCGTACAGCTCTTGCGCCACGTCAAGAGCCCTGTCATAGTTTCCGCTGTAATACTCGAAGTAACCGCGGCTTGTCCGGATTTCGGCAAGAAGGGTCCGGTGCCGGTCATCATCCTCCAGCAGGTTTTCGGCCTGACGGTAGAGTCCGGCACTTCGCTCATAATCGCCGTCCCAGCTGGCCAGCCTCGCCTGCAGATGAAGGGCGCGGGCCAGGTCCTGAGGCCACCGGTCCTTTTGCGGCATGCCGAGTTCAACGGCGGCATCGAGAAGCGGCCGTGCAGCATCAGGCCAGCCGCGTTGCACATAAATTTCACTGATTGTGACAAGTATGGCCAACCGTTCGGCCGTGCCGGCATACTCATAGCCAAGAGCCTGCTGCGCACCTGCTTCCAGAAGCTCCTCGGTGCTGGGCAGTCTCTCGGCCGGACGATCCAGCGCTCCGGGTAAAAACAGACTGGTCAGAAATTCCTGCAGCGTTTCGGCCCGGTTCAAGGCGGCTTCGGTTTTCGCAAGCGCCGTACGCGCCTCATGGGCCTGCCATAGCGCGGCACCCAGACCGAGAATCAGCGAGAACAGGATGGCCACCGCGGCAGCAGCCCCCAATCGATGGCGTTGCAGGTATTTTCCGGCACGGTACAATCTGGAATCGGGATGGGCTGCCACGGGTCTTTCAGCCAGAAAGTTCCGGATGTCCTTGGCAAATTCTTCCGCTGAGTTGTAGCGACGGTCGGGCTCCTTGTGCAGCGCCTTCAAGATGATGGCGACCAGATCCCCCCGAATATCCTTCCCGGGCCGTTCTGGTGCCTTTTCACAGATAGTCTTTTCAATTTCAGCCGGTGATTTGCCATCAATATCGTAAGGGAGATGCCCACACACCAGCTCGTAAAGCACCACGCCCAGCTGATATATGTCGGATGCGGTTGTAACAAGATCGCCGCGTATCTGTTCCGGGCTGGCATAGGAAGGCGTCAGCGGCAGGATTCCTGGCTGAGTGTGGTTTTCTCCATCGAAATGCACAGATCCGGAGGGTTTCAGTGACTTGGCAATGCCAAAATCCAGCAGTTTGACCTTGCCTCCGTGCGTCACAAGGATGTTGGATGGTTTCAGGTCGCGGTGGACGATCAGTTTTTTGTGTGCGTACTGAACGGCATCACAGACGTCCTGAAAAAGGGCCAGCCGCTCAGGCAGGGACAGGTCATGCTGATTGCAGTATATGTCAATCTGCCGGCCCTCGATGTATTCCATGACATAGTAGGGCTGCCCGGTTTCGGTGATGCCGCCATCCAGCAAACGTGCGATGTGCTCGTGGTTAAGCGAGGCAAGGATCTGCCTTTCGGCCAGAAACCTGCGGATCTGACTGTCTGTCCGGATACCGGTCCGGAGCAGCTTCAGGGCCACTTTGTGGTCAAACTGTCCGTCCGCCCTTTTTGCAAGGTAGACATTCGCCATGCCCCCGTATCCGAGTTCTTCCAAAATCTCATAGTGACCGATTTTCCTGCCTTTGTGATTAAGGGTACCATATTCGGCAAATGCAGAGTCGGCCACATTTCCAACAGACAGGTCGACCAGGCCGGGGTTGTAATATGCTTCAATCAGAGATTCAGCCTCTTCACGCAGCTGTCGGTCGCTGCCGCACGCCTCGTCCAGAAATTCCTGCCTTTGCACGCCATCCAGCTCCAGCGCTTCTGCAAGGATATCCTTGATCTTTTGCCATCGATTTTCCGTCAGCTTTTTTTTCATGGTCCCGGCACATTAGGGGCACGCAGCCTGTGGCGTGTAGGGGATGAAGGTCATCTCACCTGACCTATATCCTTATTATTCCTAAAAAAAGAGCCAAAATCAAATAAAAACGGGCATGCGATTGGCATGGCCAATATCAGCGGTCAGCTGCGGAGGAGATCATCTTGTTTCCGGCAGTGTTAAAACGATTGACGGAGAACCTGCTCGATATCGTTCGGGTTCACCGGTTTTTTGAGGTAAGCCAGCGGGTTGTGCAGCATGGCTCTCTCAACAATTGCCGGATCATCATAGGCAGTGATGAAAATGACGGGTACTTTTACTTCCTTGTGGATGGCCCCCACGGCGTCAATGCCATCCATTTCGCCGGCCAGATGAATATCCATAAGTATAACGTCTGGTTTTGCCGAGAGCCCCAGCTGCACCGCCTCTTCCCCGGTGGCCACTGGCCCCAAGACCATGTGTCCCCGCCTCACCATCAGCATTTTTAGCAGGCTGGCAGTAAAAGCTTCATCCTCCACGATCAAAATGTTCATGTCCTGATCCTTTCGGAATATTTGTCATCGGTAAAAAGTATGTCACAAGCCATTCCATCCCCGTTGCGGCAGGTGATGGACCCGCCCAGCTGGTATTCCACGATCATGCGAAGCAGCTCCCAGCCCATGCCGCCGTTCTTCCCGGGATCAAAACCTGGAGGCAAGCCAACTCCGTCATCACTGTAGTGGATATGGATTTTCTGATCATCCCGCCTGATGACCTTGATGGTAATCGTGCCTTTCCGATCACCCGGAAACGCGTGTTTTATGGAATTGGAGATCAGTTCGTTGAGCACAAGTCCGCATGGAATGGCCGTGTCAATGAGCAGCTTCAGAGCACCGGAATCCAGATTGAGTGAAATCTGTCCGGGCCGCACAAGATAGCTGGAGCCAAGTTCGCCAAAAAGATCCCGGATATAATCATCAAACGGGATGTAGGACAGGTTGTTCGATTCGTAGAGTTTCTGGTGGACCAGTGACATGGATTTGATGCGATTGTTGATGTCCTGTGCCAGCTCAACAAAATGCTCGTCTTTTGAGCGCATGGAGTGGATCATCAGCATGGAGCTGATGACCTGCATATTGTTCTTGGTGCGGTGGTAGAGCTCCTGCAGAAGGGTCGTTTTTTCTTCCAGCGACCTGCGCAGCTCCTGCTCTTTATGGATGCGGTCGGATACATCAAGCACCAGTGAGAAAATGGAGATCAGTTTCCCGTTGGAATCAAACATGGCTGAATTGTACCATTCACAGTGCACTACGCGGCCATCTTTGGTGTAATTTCGGTTTCTGCTGAGGTTTCGGGGCTGGGTGCCATCTATCAGCTCACTCATAATTCTGGAGACAGCTTCCCGGTCATCAGCATGTATGATCGTCCATTCATTCGGCTCCTTCCCGACCACCTCTTCCGCTTTCCAACCGAACAGTTCTTCGGCCCGCCTGGACCAGGTTTTGACGCGGAACTGATCGTCCCATTCTACAACGGCAAGCGGAGAGTTCTGGATGTGGAATGCCAGCTGTTGCGAGGCCCGGTGCGCAAGTTCTTCGGCTTTTTTCTGTTCGGTAATGTCCCGGCCGACACCGATAATGCCCGTCACCTTTCCAGACTCGTCCAACAGTGCGGCATCATTCTAGGCCAGCCAGCGCCAGCCATCTTTCGTCATGGCCCGTTGTTCGAGGTATACCTCGTAAGGTGGTTCGTTGAGCCTTGTCATGGCCATTTCAGTGGACTCCTGGTCGTCCTCATGCACAAGCGGCATGTACGTGTTGCCCAGCAGCTCCTCTTCCGTTTTACCGAAGAGTTGACAGTAGGACGGGCTCACATACTGGAATTTTCCCTTGGTATCGACTTTCACAACCAGATCCGACTGGTTTTCCACCAGCATCCGGTAATTTTCTTCGCTTTTCCTGAGAGCTTCGGCGGTGTTTTTCCTTTCTGTGATATTCTCGCAGATGGCTACAGTGCGGACAGGACGACCGTCTTCATCACGGATGAAAGCCACATGCAGGCGCACCCAGACAATGGACCCGTCTTTTCGGATGTAGCGTTTTTCGTTTCGGTAGGAGATCTCTCCACGGGCGGCCCTCTGGAAAATGTCCCAGTCGGCAGCGCGGTCGTCGGGGTGGGTCAGCTCCGGAAACTTCATGGAGAGCAGTTCATCGACGGTGTATCCCGTTATCTCCTCATAGTATTTGTTTACCAGCAGGATGTCCCCTGTATTGGGATTCACTTGTGCTATGCCTAGCGAGGCGATTTCAAAGATTCTACGGAAACGCTCTTCGCTCTCCTTCAGGGCATCTTCTGCCAGTTTATGTCGGGTGATATCGTGGATGAAACCTTTGAAGTGGGAGATATCGCCATTTTCATCCCGCACAATGAAGGTCCAGTCGTAGACCCATTT
>SLNO01000042.1 GCA_007132975.1 Balneolales bacterium | reverse complement strand
TGTACCATGAACTGATTCCCTCCGAATACCCTGTAAACCAGGACAGCTCAAGCCTGGTGCTCAGTTTCTTTCCCACCGGGTCGCAAAGCGACCTAACGTACATCAGGGACCTTTTCTCAACCTTCCAGCAGCTCATTGACGAAATGGAGCCGGCTACTTTTCACCCGGAAATGGCAGCGGTTGCTGGCGGACGGCTGGAGCGGCACTTGATGGAGCTCGATTCCATTATCAGAGACGTGATTACGAGTTTCGGTTCGGGTATTACCGGGGTGATCCTTCTTGTAGGATTCTACTTCCTCATAAAAAAAATCATCAATTACAGAAGGGGACACCATCGGCATCGTACCCATCGACTTTTCGATCACCTGATACGGTTTCCCGTCCCCATACTGGTCATCGGAGTTCCATTGCTGATCAGCCTGAGCATCACTTTCGCCATTACCTATTTCGCGTTCGGGACACTCAACACCATGACTTCGGTGCTGTTTGTGATACTCTTCGGTCTTGGGATTGATTATGGCATTCACTTCTATGCACGATATCTGGAAAAGCGTTCAGCGGGAGAGATGGTTCGCAACTCCCTGCTGCAGACCTACGAAAGCACCGGTTCCGCAATCATGACAAGCGCTACGACCACTGCTGTGGCCCTGTTCGTTCTTGTGATCGCCGATTTCCGCGGATTTTCAGAATTCGGCTTCATCTCCGGTACCGGAATTGTACTGGCATATCTGTCCATGTTGTTCATAATGCCGGCCATCATTACCGTATTTGAACGATTCGGGCTCATCCTTATAAACAAAAACCTTTTCCCTACTCACACAAAGTCCGGCGAGGCCCGCCCATTTCCGTTTGCACGCGTCATTTTTACAGCGGGTACGTTGATTGTAGCGGTTGTCCTTTTCAATACTGACAAACTCTATTTTGAATATAATTTTGGCAATCTGGAACCAGAATTTCCAAAATTCGAAGAGTATCGTGCGCTGAGAGGAGATATTGATCAGACCAGTGGCAGGCGCAATCCAGCATATATCCTTGCCGAAACCGACGAGGAAGTCCGGATGATCCTCCAGACGATCCGTGAAAAAAAGGAGGCCAATCCGGAAACGACCATCCTTGCCGTAGAAGCGCTTCAGGAGCGCTTTCCGATCAATCAGGCAGAGGAAGAGATAAAGCTGGCCAAAATTGCCGAAGTGCGTGAACTTCTGCGCGATCCGTTCATGCAGGATGTGGAGGGAGAATACATCGACATCCTGTACAGGGCATCGCGTGTTACCGAGCCGCTAAGCGTGGATGACGTGCCTGAGTTTCTGAAGAACAGATTCCTCACGCGAGACGGAGAAATAGGCAGGTTTGTCATGGTCTATCCAGCCGTCGGTCTATCCGATGGACGCAACTCAATCGCCTTTAAAAACGAGATCGGCATCATTCAGACGGAAGATGGGAGCATATATCATGCTGCAAGCACCTCTATTGTAGCTGCCGAAATGCTGGAATTGATGAGGGATGAGAGCCCCTACATGGTTGCTGCAACCTTCATCATGATCTTTATTCTGGTCTATATCGGGTTCCGCTCATTTCGCTGGACCATCATAGCGATGCTGCCCCTGCTCATAGGGTTGAGCTGGACTTTCGGCGCCATGATGCTGCTGGGTCTGTCATTCAATATGTACAACCTGGTAGTGCTGCCGGCTATTCTGGGAATCGGCAACGACAATGGCGTACACCTGGCCAGCAGATACCGGGAGGAAGGAGAAAAAAGCATGTCGGCCGTACTAAAAAGCACAGGCCAGCACATTTCCATTGGATCCTTCACAACCATGTTGGGCTTTGCCGGCCTTCTGCTGACCAACCATCCGGGATTGACGTCCATAGGCGTGCTTGCCGTGGTGGGAATAGGTCTGACCCTGTTTTCGGCACTGACATATCTGCCATCCATGGTCCAGTTACTTGAAAACAGAGGGTGGATACGGTTCTGAACCTGCACCGTAGCCTTCCTTGAACAGCCATGATTACGGATACAACCGCCATCGTCCTGAGAACTGTCCCTTTCAGTGAAAGCAGCCTGATCGTGACACTTCTCAGTGAAAAGCATGGTAAGATGGCTGTTATGGCACGGGGTGCCAGACGAAACAAAAATAAATTCGGCGGACTGCTTCAGCCGGGTGCCATCCTTGAGGTCTCCTATTACCATAAATCAACCAGGGATGTACAGAACCTGAGTGATGCCGTTCAGAAAACACCAACCTGGCGCATCCATCAGCAGATAGAGAAAATGGCCGTGGGCCTGGCCACCCTCGAACTGTGCGAACAGCTCTGCCATGATTACGAACCCATGCCCGATATGTCGGTTTTTCTTATGGACTTCCTGGGGTGGCTGCATAATACAGAGGCCAATCCGCGTTTTCTGTTCCCCTACATACAGCTTCGGGTTGCTCTTATAGCCGGTATCGGTATTAGCCTCCATATCCCCGAGGCCGATGCAGGCCGTGTCAGTGACAGGGCAACCACAATAAGCGCAGACAGTGAACCACAAGCGCGGTTCGTGTGTTACCTGAACGTAGAAAGCGGCAGCGTGACAAAAAAAGCTGACAGCGGTCTGTGTTTCGGACTTACAAAATCTCAAGCCGAATACCTGCGTTATATTGCTGACGGCAAGACAATGATGCTTGCACACACCGATTTTCCCGCAACAGAGATCAAAAGCCTGATACACCACCTGGATGCCTACTTTCAGTTCCATCTGGACAGCGTAAAGGGAAGAAGATCCGATGCTATTTTCGAACAAATCCTTTAAATAAGCATGCCACTCCACCAAAAAATTTTAACGGGCATCCTGGTCCTGCTGACCGGCATGTTGCTGGGCGCCCTGCTCATGCTTATGCGAGGCAATTGGATGCCGCCTGAACGGGTGGAGGTTCGGTACACCGAAGTAATGCGCAGTTCGCAGCATCCAGATACAATGCAAACTACTTCATTCTCAGGTCCGGCATCGCTTTTTGGTGACATTGCCGAAAAGGTAATACCCGCCGTAGTCTATATAGAAACAGAGGTTTCCATGCAGCAGGCTATGCCCAATGACGAACACCACCAGTTCGAAAATCAGTTCTGGGATCGTTTCCTGCCTCGCAGAAGGGCTCAGAGTATCGGCTCAGGTGTGCTCATATCCCGTGACGGATACATCCTCACAAACCACCACGTAATTGATGGCGCCGACAGGCGAATCAGGGTTATGACACATGACCGCAAACAATACCAGGCCGTCATCGTTGGAAGCGACCCTTCTACTGATTTGGCTGTTATTAAAATTGAAACTGAGGATGCCACACCAATAGTCATCGGAAACTCGGACCAGGTCAGGATAGGAGACTGGGTCATGGCAGTCGGCAACCCGTTCCGTCTCAGATCCACAGTTACCGCCGGAATTGTCAGCGCACTCGGAAGGGATGTGGATATTATCACCGACCGGATGCGGATTGAGAGCTTCATCCAGACAGATGCGGCCATCAACCGTGGGAACAGTGGCGGGGCGCTCGTCAACACCAATGGGGAACTCATTGGCATCAACACCGCTATAGCATCGGAGAGTGGTACATACCAGGGTTACGGCTTTGCCGTGCCGGTCAACATGGCCATGAAAATTGGCCAGGATATGATCGAACACGGCTCCGTCCAGCGGGCTTTTCTGGGAGTGGAAATCACGTCCGTTGACTACGAGCAAGCGCGCAGGCGCGGTCTCAGCCATGTCGGTGGTGTGGAAGTGCGAAACCTGGTGCCGATGGGAAGCGCTGACCTTGGCGGACTGAGGCGGGGTGATGTGATCCTGGCCGTGAACGGATTTCCTGTGGATGCGGCAAACCGCCTTCAGGAACGAATTGCCCTGATGCGTCCGGGCGAGGAGGTGAAATTGAACGTGTGGCGTGACAATTCGCTCGTGGATATCAGTTTTCCTCTGAAAGGGCTGGAGGATGATACAATAAGGGAATGGGCAAGTACTGCACCGCCGTCCCGGGAGCCAATGGAATTCGAACCCGACTCGGAATCGGCAGTTCCACAGAAATCGTTCGATGCCGGCTTTACCCTTGCTGAACTCGCTGTGCTGGAAGAAATGCCACGTAATGAACTGGTGGTAGTACGGGTTGATCAGGGTAGCGCCTCTTACGAGGCGGGTCTGCGCACCGAAGATGTGATTACCCACCTTGATGGCGTTCCGATGGAGTCACTCCGGTCATTTGCCGGCTCATGGGACGGGGGTAGTGGCAGGGAGCTGACGCTGCGTATCCAGCGAAACACGGGAACACTATCCATTACCATCCCCGCAGAACGCTGATGTCGCTAGTCATCCGAGTTGTCAGTGTTGTAGTATAGCAGCACTGCTGTTCTTGGACATGGTGCTTCCTTTACCTGTAACAGTCACTGAAAACCACAGTTTGCCCTATGCGAGCATACTCTTTCATTCTGACACTGATCGCCTCAGGCCTGTTTTTGGCAGCATCGTGTGCACACCTCCATGAAAGTACGGAAGAAGAACTTCCCGTTGTGGAAGAAGCGGAAGTACCCGAAAAACCGGATGAGGATGTAGTGGCAGATTTACCTGACTGGCATCAGCCTGGCCGTTCTTATGAAGTAACAGGGGATTCACTATTTATCACGGTTGCCGCACTTGCCGCTGACTCCTCTGATGCACGCGCCATCGCCGAGCTGGGGTTTAAAGAGGCAATGAGGAGCGGGTTTACGGAACTGATCCACCAGATGCTGGATGAGACCGGACTGGACGTTTTATCCGATACCGATGCATCCGGCAATGCAGAAGGGCAGAGACAGGAGCTTATACGCCTTATGACCTTGGATGAGGAGATCATTCAAGGGATCAATCCTGATTCACAGTCTACATTCTGGCATCATGAAAACGGGCAGGTCCGTTTCTATATGCGTAAAGGCTACGACCGGGCGGCCCTGATCCAAGCCATCAGGTCCATGTGACCCGTATAACCTGGTACTGCCACCCGGTTTTCACCATCGCAGAAACGGCATGACAGGCATTGTGCCTGATCAGTACAGCTCCAGTGCCCGATTAAAAAAATAATTCGCGGATGAGCTACATGTAGGAGATGATCTTGTCGCCGAACTCTGACGTCTTCAAAAGTGTGGCGCCGTCCATCTGCCGCTCAAAGTCGTAGGTGACTTCTTTGCTGCTGATGGCCGTTTCCATGCCTTTCTCGATAAGCCTGGCAGCCTCTGACCATCCCAGATGGTCAAGCATCATAACAGCTGAAAGGATCAGCGAACCGGGATTGACCATATCCTTGCCGGCATATTTTGGCGCCGTTCCGTGCGTAGCTTCGAACAGTGCAAAACCGCTTTGATAATTGATGTTGGCACCCGGGGCGATTCCGATACCGCCGACACAGGCCGCCAGGGCGTCGGATATGTAGTCACCGTTGAGGTTCAGCGTGGCGATCACATCATACTCGGCCGGTCGCGTCAGGATCTGCTGCAGGAAGGCATCGGCAATCACATCTTTTATCACTATCCCATTCGGAAGCTCGCACCACGGTCCGCCGTCGATCTCTTTTGCACCAAATTCCTCTTTGGCCAGTTCGTATCCCCAATTCTTGAAACTTCCCTCGGTGAATTTCATAATGTTTCCCTTGTGGACCAGGGTCACGCTTTTGCGTCCATGCTCAATGGCATACTCGATGGCCGAGCGGATGAGGCGCTTGCTGCCCTCCTCGGAAACCGGCTTTACGCCAATGGATGAACTCTCGGGAAAGCGGATGTTGGTCGCTTTCATCTCATCCAGCAGAAATTTCTTGATCTTGTCGGCCTCCGGTGTTCCGTTCTGGTACTCGATACCGGCGTAGATATCCTCAGTGTTCTCACGAAAGATCACCATGTCTGTCAGTTCCGGCTGTTTGACAGGGCTTGGCGTGCCCTTGTAGTAGCGAACAGGCCGCACACAGGCGTAGAGATCCAGAAGCTGGCGCAACGCCACATTCAGGCTGCGGATACCTCCGCCGACAGGAGTGGTAAGTGGGCCCTTGATGGCCACACGGTATTCCCTGATCGCATTGAGCGTGTCTTCGGGAAGCCATGTGTCGTTGCCGTAGAAGTTTACCGACTTCTCACCGGCATATACTTCCATCCAGGAGATCTTCTTCTTGCCTCCATATGCCTTGGCTACCGCCTCATCAACCACTTTCTTCATTACCGGCGAGATGTCCACCCCTGTGCCGTCTCCCTCGATATACGGGATGATGGGACGGTCAGGAACCTTAAGTGTTCCATCTGATTGCAAAGAAATATGATTTCCGTCATCTGGTATTACAATTTTCTCGAATTTCATAATCGATAAATGTGCAGGATTCTGTTTTTGTTGTTTTTATTCGGCTTCCGAAGATAAGAAACTAATAATTACGGACCGATGCTTTTTCTGAACTCTAAAGGTAACAAATTTGACATTGTCGATGATTCCCGTTGCCGGCTATATTTGCTATATTGTGCCTGGACTGCAACACTTTGCTGTCAGCAAATGCGAAACCGGCTCCGCAGCGGTAAAACAGAATAACCCGGCATGTCGAACGTTTTTTTTTCAGCCAGATGTTCTTGCTGCTGCTCAGTGACACACGGACAGCTGCCTGCAGCCCCCAGAAACAAGCAGAAGTTTGATATCATCGCTTCACAATCCAAAGAACGTACAGATCAACCATGCTTTCACCACTGATGGGCAGAAGGCCCCAGCACAAAAGATTCAACTACCAGTACCGGTATTACAAACCGAACCCGTTGAGACCGGACCGCATCAAGTTCCGAAGAATCACGCGCAGGGGTACGGGAGGATCCATCCTCCTTTACGCACTTCTTTTGTTTCTGGTATTGTGGATCATCACCTGATAGCATAAAATTGTCACCTAACTATTAGAAGCAAGAACACATTTTGACGACGTCAGGCGACTCCTCCACACTTATAAAAATACTTTCACCGGAAGTTTCCAATAAAATTGCGGCCGGGGAGGTGGTGCAGCGGCCAGCATCCGTCGTGAAGGAGCTTCTTGATAATGCCATAGACGCTGGGGCCGACCATATCACCGTTGTGCTGCAGGGCGCCGGCCGCACGCTCATCCAGGTCCGGGACAATGGATGCGGCATGTCGCCGCAGGACCTTCCGCTCTGTTTTCTTCGCCACGCCACATCCAAATTGAGCTCCGTCGATGACTTGCAGAAAATCAGAACGCTCGGATTCCGCGGTGAAGCGATGGCTTCGATCGCCTCCGTGTCGCACGTGACGGTAACCACAAAACGCATTGAGGATGAGTCCGGCCTCGAATATGAGCTTCGGGGCGGAGAGGAAATCGGCCTCAGACCGGCAGCATCGGACAACGGCACCAGTGTCACCGTACGCAACCTGTTCTACAATGTGCCTGCGAGACGCGCTTTTCTCAAGACGGATGCCACCGAGTTCCGCCATATCCTGCTTTCTTTTCATCAGGCGGCTCTTGCATGGCCTGAAATCGCCTTTGACATGGATGCTGATGGGGAGATCATCTACCGCCTTTCCCCAGGGGACCTGGAATCCCGCGTTGCAGATCTTTTCGGGAAATCATATAAAGCCAGCCTGATACCCCTTGCCGAATCGACAAGCATGGTACGTATCCATGGCCTGATATCCGATCCGAAGCTGGCAAAAAAAACCCGTGGCGAGCAGTTTCTGTTTATGAACAGGCGGCCATTCTACCACCGGCACCTTAACTACGTGATCCAGGAAATATACCGCGACTGGCTCGAACAGAACGAGTTCCCTTTCTTCGCATTGTTTTATGAAATCGATCCTGAGAGCGTGGATGTGAATGTTCATCCAACAAAGCAGGAGATCAAATTTGAAGATGAACGGATGATCTCCACATTTACCCGGTCTGTTGTGAAAAAAGCGCTCAATGACCATATGAGGGTGCCTGTGTGGGATCCGTCCGAAACCGATATCCCGCAGACAGAAGTTGGCAGGCAGGACCATTTCAGAAGAGTGTTCGAAAGCGGGCAAAATCTTGATGATAGGCGTACAATCCCTCAAGGTGATTTACGATATGCAAAAAAATATATTCCATCTGACTCTCTGGAACGGCTTTATGGGGAGGGTACAGATCATTCCGATCCCACATCGGCCTGGCTGCAACCCGAAAAAGAAGGAGGCAGGACCGGATTCCCCGAATCAGAATCTGGTTTCAGCCGAGAGCAACGCCCTGGAAGTGAATCCTGGCCGGATAAAAAAGGCATGGCACATCCATCCGAAGCACGCTTCAGTCAAATCCACAACCAGTTCATCATATCCCAGACAAGAAACGGTATGCTGGTTATGGACCAGCACGCGGCACACAAGCGCATCATTTATGAAAAAGTGCTGAATGAGGCCGAAAGCGGTCTTCCCAGCACTCAGCAGCTTCTTTTCCCAATCAATGTCAATTTTTCAGCAAGTGATTTCAGCCTGCTGAAGGAGCTTCATCAGGTAATCACTAGAATGGGTTTCAACGTTCAGTTGCTCAGTGGAAATTCGGCAATGATCCTGGGCGTCCCGTCCGATATCCGGCTCGATAATGAGCAGCATGTGCTGGAATCCATCATGGAACAGTACAAAATGATGGCCAAATCGGTATCACTGGATGAAAAAGAGCGTGTAGCCCTGGCTATCGCAAACAAGGCTGCCATTCCAAGGGGCAAGAAGCTTGCGGGAGAGGAAATGGAGGCACTGGTAGATCAGCTATTCGCCTGTCGCGACCCGTTCCGCGATCCGCTCGGCAAGCGCACGTTCCGTTCCCTCAGTGTGGATGACATCCGCGCGATGCTTCGCTGACAGGGCCGGGAGGTTCACCGATCCGCGTCACATGCGATTCTGTATGAAGGGGAGAATGTTGTACCCTCTTGTCAGCAGATAAACAGCATTATCTTCGAGCATGTTGCGGATTTGTGTGCTTGAGATCACATGGGTAATTCCATAGTGGATCTGTGCCTTTTCCTGCGCGAAGACCTCACCATCGTACGGAAGATGGAGCAGATGCTCTGCAGCAGTATCCTCATCCGGGACTAGAATCCATTCTCGAGTCGCGGATGTGGACCTTGCCATGCCCACCCATTCAAAAGCAGGCAGCCCGCCATTGATAGCAACAACAGCACCACCGCTGAAACCGGGGTTGAACAGTCCGTCCGTTACGAAAGAATGGTGGCGATCCCTGCTTGCCTGGCTGACTATGGCGGTTGTGACCATGGGATAGCCTCTTGGATAGCCAAAACTGTAAGTGAAGGTTCCAATTCGCATGCGGTCAGGACGGCCAAACGGATACGGGAAGACTGGAAACTGCTCCCTCACCGGAATATCCAGAAGCTTAGGGTCCACACGTGCCCCTATAATAGCAAGGTCGGCAAATTCATCTTCCGCAAGTATCTCGAAGGTGCCGACATAGGGTGCGTCAAATAGCCAGTTCACCTGATTCGTTTTGATCGTGACACTGCCAAGGTAGGGGCGCCCTGTCTCCAGGTATTCGTACAAGGTATCAGCAGATGAAACGACATGACGCGCGGTGACCATGCCTACAAGGTGATCCTGATTGTGGATGACGATAGCCGTGCCGGAAGATGTGGTGTGACTTTGGACGACAGCGGAGGCCACATATTCCAGGTCAGGAATGGAAGAAAGCTGCTCTGCCCTGATATTGCTGTCCGGGGAAAAGATATAAGTTTGATAATGGGACGTGCTTGTGATCCTTTTTACTGATTTCTGGATCCGTTCAAGTTGTGGAGCGGCATTTCCGACAGGGTACCCGGTGAGGTATTCTCCTGTTCCAGGCTCCTGGTCAACATAGACTATCGCTCGTGTGCATGAGAAAGCTGCAAAGAAACAAACGGTTAGCAGTAAGGATAAATAGAAACGTGACGCTGACATTCGTTTGAAATGTTTTTTAGCGTAAAATGTAAATTTAAGTATCAATCTGACTAATAAGTTCCGTTACTAGTAGTCGAAGCTCCTGCTCCATGACCATGTCGGCGGACGCAAATAGTGATGCAGCATGGAATAAAGCCTGTTTTTTCTGGGATGTATCGCGGATCCGCTGCATCATCAGAAGAGCGTCAGTAGCTGCACGTTCTGCAGCAGCGGGATTGACTTTGTTTTTCAAATCGCTTACTAACAATGATACTGCCCGTGATCTCCAGTAGAAATCACGGATTTCGTACGCAAGTTCAGATGGTTGAGAGATCATACCCTGATCAAGGTAGACGGAAATCAACTTGAACTGGAAAAACGGTCTTCGGTCGGTCATGCCTGCGATGGTCCTGGCAAAATCATGGAAACCGCGGTTGATGGAATGGGAAAACAGATCCGGGGCGATGCGTGCGAAGGAGGGATGGTCCATCCGGAACCATGAGGCGGCGTCCAGGGCACGGTCAGGTCGCCCAAGGGACAACCAGGTTTTGATAATGGAAGTGATAGTATGGTTGATGTTTTCCGGATCTGATAACACAGCGGCGTGCTCTTCGGCCAATTCCATAGCTTCTGCCGCAAGGGACCGGCGGTTTTGCCGCAGATGAATCTCCGCAACACGGATGTGCAATCCCGCTCGGATCATGGGTGCATCCACTGCCTCAATTCCCGGGAGCGCCATATTCAACAGCGAGTCGGCATGCTCATTTGATAAAAGCGCCATTCGAAGAACGACATCCGTTTTTTCTGCAAGGTCGTCCGGAATCCTGTCGAGCAGCATTAAAGCGGCATCAATACTATCAGACTCTGAGAGTTCAAGAGCAATTGACGATAATGCAGTGTATCTGAACTGATCCCTTTCGAATTGTCCAGCGAATTCTATGGCGCGATCAGGATCTCCACGTCTCGCCATGGCAACAGCCAGATCTCTTCGCGAAAAATCAGCATAATTGGCATCATATTTTCCAATCAGTTCTATAATTGAAAGACTAAGATCATATTCACCATGACTTGCAAGGGTAGACGAGAGTTCAACAAGTGCAGTTAAGTGGTCCAGGGCTCCTGGGCCTGAAGGTTCCGGAAGGTCCTCCTGAAGGATTGCGATCGCCTGCGGCCTGTAACCTGCGCTCAGCATGCCATCGGTCAAACGTTCTGTAAGCCTGATGCGATTCACGGCATCCAAGTAATCCAGATATACGGTAATCCTCGGAAACAGGCGGGAAGAAGCTTCACCTATGAAACCCTGATCCAGCATGTGATGCAAGGCATCTGAAAGCTGCGCATGATCCTGTATCAGATCTGTATAGCGCAAGCTTTCGTCCCAGCGCGACAGATCTGCAAAATGAGTGGACAGTCCGTAGTAGAAACGGTCTGTAAGCTCCCGGTTCCAGTGCCGTTGGGCACGCTCCGCAAGCTCTCCCACAAGTTCATCGTGGCGGTTGTTAAAGCCTTTTTCATGCATCTTTCGGGCATGGGCCAGCTTCATGGAAAAGTGCGCCTCATCATCCTCCAAACCAGCAAGAAAAAGAGCAAGGTCATGAAAGCCCTCAAGTGCTTTGGCCCTGGCGGCAAGACGCGGTACCTTGTCGCGTAACTCACCTATAGTTATTTCCCCAATTCTGGTGCGTCGCTGAGTAACGTCGACAGCCACTGCCGATCCTGGATAATTGGAAATTATATTATCAATTTTCTCAACAGCCTTGCGATAATACACATAGGAACCGGCCGGATCATTTGCCTCGGATCTGTGAGCTTGCTCTGTTAACTGGTAGGCCTCCACAAAAAGCCGGTTGGCTTCCTTGTCCGCATCCGTTTTTCCGCAACCAGCAAGGCTGGAGGCAAGCAGCAGAACGGTTAAAAAAAAATGAGTACGTATATTCATGAAGCGATAAATGATGGTATGTATGGTAAAATAAGAATCTTTCCCTGATTGTTATGCACAGCTTCCAACACCGGCTGAAGAGTCCTTTTTGGTGTTACTGTTTTTCAAGATGCCTTTTATCAGTTTCCCGGTAACATATATTTTACATATATTCCAGATCATGAAACGCTTTGTACTTGAACAGGACAAGGGTAGTCGGCGGGAATCTGATTATCGTATCGCCTATACTGACCTGCTTAACGAACAGCAGTACGATGCTGTTATGCACGATTACGGTCCGGCACTTTTGATTGCAGGTGCTGGAACCGGAAAAACCAGGACCCTGGTCTATCGTGTCGCACGGCTCGTGGAAGACGGAGTGCTTCCCTCCAATATACTGCTGCTGACCTTTACCCGTCGCGCGGCAAAAGAAATGCTGGATAAAGCCGCTGATGTACTTGACGAACGGTGTGCACATGTCAGGGGCGGCACGTTTCACCACTACTGTAACCAGCTGCTCCACACCTATGCCACCCATATCGCATACCCACCTTCATTCACTCTGCTCGATCAGGCAGATGCTGCGGACGCCATACATTATGTGAGGGGGCCCCTGGCTGCACAAGTCCGCGGCAAGCGTTTCCCCCAAAAACAGACACTGCTATCCATTTTCTCCAGCTCAGTGAACCGTCAAGTACCAATCTATGAGGTGTTGGCCTCGGAATATCCTCAGTTTCTTGTCCATCATGAGCTCATTGAAGAGGTGCAATCAAGATACTCTGCTTATAAAAGCGAGAATGGTGTAATGGATTTTGACGATTTGCTTGTTAATTCTAAAAAATTGTTGCTGGAAAATGAACAGATACGCCGAAAAGTGGCATGTGCCAACCGTCATGTTATGGTGGATGAGTACCAGGATACCAACGCTTTGCAGGCTGAACTGGCAGATCTTTTCAGTTCGGAACATGGAAATATCATGGCGGTAGGGGATGACGCTCAAAGTATATATGCCTTTCGTGGTGCGGATTTCCGAAACATTCTGACATTTCCAGACCGATTCGAGGGATGCAGGATTATACGCCTTGAGGAAAATTATCGATCTGTTCAGCCCATACTTGATCTCGCCAATACTTTGATAAGCAAAGCTTCTAAAAAGTTTGACAAAAAACTTTTCACTCGCAAGGAGGGAGGGGATCTTCCAGGAATAGTCAAAGCCCCCTGCGAAAGGGACCAGTCGCGCTTTGTTTCGCAAATGATCCTTCAAATGAGAGAAATGGGGCTTTCTCTGGGTGATATGGCCGTGCTCTTTCGAAATGGACGTGACTCTTATGACCTGGAGTGGGAACTGAATCGAAAAAATATCCCGTTTCAGAAGTTCGGCGGTCAGAAATTTGCTGAAGCGGCTCATATACGCGATATTTTAGCGCATGTCAAGATAATTGTAAATCCAGATGACAGTATTTCATGGAACAGGGTGTTGCTTCTGTTGGAGGGAATTGGACCGAAAACAGCTGAAGATCTTATTTCCTGGCTCAGACGTAACAAAACCCGAGATTTTGCCGAGTGCGGAATGGCCAGCCGATCATACCGGAAACATCTTGAGCAGCTAAGTTTGGCACTATCCGAGATTGCAACCAATCGTAACCAGCCCGGTAAAGCTATTGAGGCTGCAGCGGAGTACTATAAACCCATATGCGCCAAACATTTCGATGACCATCCGAAGCGGCTTAAGGATCTGGAGGCTTTTTCAGGCCTGGCTGCATCCTACAGTAATCTGGACCAGCTCCTTCAAGAACTTACGCTGGATCCGCTCGATGCCACTGCAGTCGACACAGAACGCTCCGTCAAAGATGAAAACCCATTGATCCTGAGCACGATCCACTCGGCAAAGGGACTGGAATGGGATACAGTGTTCCTGATCCAGTGTCTGGAAGGCATACTTCCATCCGGATATGCCGTGGACGACCCGGACGCCATGGACGAGGAATTGAGGTTGCTGTACGTAGCTTGCACCCGTGCCAGAGAGAGGCTTTTCGTGACATATCCGGTGACAAAAGAAAGCTCTTATGGTGAATATTTTTCAAATCCCTCGCGTTTCCTGCAGGGAATCCCCGAAAAAGTGCTGGAAACATGGCTTTTAGAAGAAAAGCCCGCCATAAAACAGATAAGCGATGGATCCCTGTCTTCAGATATCCAACAATGAAACTTTTAGAAACAAAGTATACGTCTTCCCGGCAATTTTAATCCTTTTCAAGCTTCAGGATTTTGTACTGCCTGTACATATCTTTGCCCAGCCAGATCAGGGCGTAGGGAGGGATCAGGATGAACAATACTGTTATAAAGAGCTTCCGCTTTTCGGAGTATGGGTACTCCTGAATGCCTGAAATAGCCGCAATCCACAATATAACAAAAGTAAAGGCAATAAGTGCGACCAGAATGGAACCAACGGTTCCAAATTGCTCATGTACGATTTGAAGCATATCTGTTTTTTTACTGAGATAACGATGTGTATCTTCACAAAGATAAAAAATATGCAGCTGTGTTGTCACATTTCATAAAAAATCACTGTCCGAATGTTGCCTGTAGTTGCCATTGTAGGCCGTCCTAACGTCGGCAAATCCACACTTTTCAACCGTTTGCTCGGTGAGAGACAGGCCATCGTACATGACGAGGCAGGTGTAACCCGCGATCGCCATTATGGGGAAAGCTTTTGGAACGGCCGGGATTTTACCATTATCGACACAGGTGGCTGGCTACCGGACAAAGGGGACGCCATTGTTCAAGGGATAAGAAACCAGGTGGAATTGGCCATTCGCGAGGCCGACCTTATCATTTTCGTTGTTGATGTGCTGCAAGGGATTACAACAGAAGATGACGCAGTGGCCAAATTGCTTCGAAAACAGAACAAACCGGTAATCCTTGCCGTCAATAAATCCGACGACAGTGGAAAAGCCATGCTAGCACCTGAATTTTACCGCCTTGGATTTGAGGACCTGTTTCCGGTTTCGGCTCTTTCCGGCATGGGCAGCGGCGAGCTGCTGGATCGCCTGTCTGGCATGCTGCCTGAGCAAAAAGAGATCACAGAGGCGGAAAAATGGCCGAAATTTGCTGTGATTGGTCGGCCAAACGTTGGCAAGAGCAGTTTCATAAACGCCTTGCTCAATGACGATCGATGCATCGTGACAGACATTGCAGGAACTACCCGGGATTCTGTTAACAGCCTGCTCAAGTATAATGATAACACCTATACGCTCATCGATACTGCGGGGCTGCGCAAACGTTCCCGCGTGCAAGACAACATCGAATTCTACAGCCTCATACGCACCGAGAAAAGCATCCGTGAATGCGATGTTGCCATCCTGCTGGTAGACGCCCCCCAGGGATTCCAGCTCCAGGAAGCGCGCTTGCTGCGACAGGCGGAACAATTCAACAAGGGCATGGTAATAGCCCTTAACAAATGGGATCTTATCGAAAAGGAGACAAATACGGCAAAGGAGTTCATGGAAGCCGTTTACCGGAAGGTACCCAATCTGAAATACGTTCCCGTGGTCACCATTTCGGCCGTTTCCGGACAACGAATCCACCGTGTCATTGATGAAGCCGAAGAGGTCCTGCAACACCGCTCAAAAAAAATTTCGACATCAGAACTCAACCGTTTCCTCAAGGAGATCACGTCCCAGCGCCCGCTTCCCTATGCACGGGGTCATCAACTGACCATCAAATATGTCACCCAGGTGAAAAGCCGTCCACCGGTGTTCGCTTTTTTCATGAACATGCCCAGGGAACTTCCGGCCAATTACAGGCGATATATAGAAAACCAGCTGCGTGCATGGTTCCAGTTTAAAGGAGTGCCCATTACCATGGTATTCAAGGAAAAATAATCCCCTTGCCCTGGCTTAATGAAACAGAATCCTTTGATGGAACACAGACATGCGTTATTTTTGGAATGCCTTGTACAGGACTAATCCAGGCTAATTTTCAACTGCGACACGTAAGAAAGAATGTCAGAAAACCTCGAGATACCAAGAACCAATGCAAAAGTTAGCGATCCAGCAAGAGAACGGACGCTGAACTTTCTTGAAAGGATTTATTTCCCGGAAATTTTCCGTGGGATGTGGTACACGCTGAAGCAGATGTTCCAGCCAAAATTCACCATGAAATACCCCGAAGAGCGGTTCGATCCACCGTCCATATTCCGGGGACGGCCTGTTCTTGTGGAGGATGAAGGTCAGGAGCGCTGTGTGGCCTGCGGGTTGTGTGCCCGTGCATGTCCACCGCTTGCCATAAGCATGCAGGCATCTGAAAATAGCGATGACCCCAAAGAGCGGTATCCTGATTTCTTCGAAATAAACATGCTCCGTTGCATTTATTGCGGTTATTGCGAGGAAGTTTGTCCGGAAGAGGCGATTGTCATGAGCAAGGATTACGACCTAGTATTTGAGACAAGGGAAGAGGCGGTCTATGACAAATCGAAGCTTCTGGTATCAAAAGAAGAGCTCAGGGATCGCCTTGAGTATCTCCGAGAATATAAAAATCGTCAATTCGGTCAGTTTTGGAATTTTGACGAAGACAACAATATCCACTCTGTCCGAAACCGCGACAAACGCTGGGAAACGAGTCTGTCACTGGTTGAAATGATCGAAGAACAAAGAAAACAGGGCAAACAGCCAGAACTCAAAAGGGACTGACCATGCCGTGCCGCGCCACTGGCATTGTTGTGCAATTTGAAATCAGCAATATCCCCAAGATTTTGGTTAACAGATTATCCACCCTCCGATGACCACTCACAAGCAACTAATCGGTGACGCAGCATGGCTGGTTGACGAACTGACCCTGCTTAAAAGCATGGTCAGGGAGGTTCCATTTGATGAGAGGCCCATGGGACAGGACTCCGTCCTGGATCTGCTTGCGCGGATTGGAGAGGCTGCAAACGTTTTTTTCCTGCCGTTGATTCAGAAAATGACAAAGGGCAACGACCAGCCCCTGGAATGGAGCTTCCGGGATTTCGATTCACGCATGGAAAAATCCCGAACTCAATTGGATGATCCAGACGTGCTACTGGACAGTCTTATCAGCAGCAGGAGAGAGGTTATAGGGCTGCTGGAGGAATTGGACAGCCAGGAATTCCAAAAAACCTTTGTGTTTCTGGATGGGGATTATGATTTGACAGCACTGGTCGAAAGCATGGTACGCTATGATAGAAAGCAGCTTAAATCGGTAGCTGAAAGGATGCTTTCAATGGATATTGAAAAGCTCCATGGCTGATATTACTGCGTCTATAGCTGATAAGGAGGCATAGCTGCTTTTTCATTTCACATATTAAAATATTATGGAAGGTTTATCAGGTATAATCCTTTTTATCATTTCCTTTTACGCCACAATTAATTTTTACAGGCTTTATTCCATTGACAGAAGGATAATTCATTTCTGTCTGGGTACTTCCGCTGCCTTCCTTGCACTGATAGGGATAGCGTCGTTCCTTGCCATTTTTTTCCCCGTTCTGGATCCATTATTCATCGGTGAGTGGTCCACCGTTTTTTCTGTTTCCCTCGTGCTTTCAGCTGCAGCGGCACTGTTACGCGAGTTCAGGCCTGTTTTTTCCAGATTCCCGAAATCTTTCACATTTGCTCCGCTGATTCTCATCCTTGTGTATCCGCTCATTATTGAAACTGTAATTGTAAAGCAATGGGCACTGGCATTGTATCAAGGCAGCGCGTTACTGATATCATTACTTATTTACAGCTACAGGACTAAAAAAGACGGTAGCTATGCTTACATGCTTGTTGGCGTGTTGTTTTTTGCAATCACCTTTGTTATGTACTGGATACCGGAAACGTATTTCGACTTTCCAGCATACGCATGGATGCTTCTGACGAGCTGCGGGATATTGATTGTCACCGTTGGCTACAACCAGATATACAATCTCGATGAACAGCTGCTCGACCAGGAACAGCGCAGAGAAACCTGGTTTGTTTGATATCTTGGAGTTGCATGTAAATTGAAGCATGGAGATGCAAGGGCAGGAGTGTACTGAATCACTGATTTCATTCTTGAATTCTCAATCCACTACTTTACATAATATTAATTATGCGACTTTTTAATACAGCTGCCAAATCCGGATGGATCGTTTCTTTCACAGCTGCTTATCTGTCGAAGGCATTCCTGTGAATATGTTGGTTGCATAAAGACCAAGATGTACTTCAAGGCTTTCCTGATTGCGAGGCAATCTTAAGGAAGTCATTGACTCATTCGCCGTCAATCAACTTGTTGTACTCCAGGATACGAATAACGTCCTTGAGTTCCCGCCGTTCTCCGGGATCTGATATGCCGGTATCAAGAATTGTTCTCAGCTCGTCAAGGTACTTCGCAGCACCAGCCGATCCCAAAGCTTCGTATGCCAAAATGCGGTACATCCGGGACGGATCATGGACAATGCGTCCAAACAGCTCTACAGCCATTTCCTGCATATCCGATTCCATCTGTCTTATGTTATCACCCAGATACGACAACGCCATGTTCCTGAATCGTCTTTCTCCAGGTTCTTCTGCAAGCCTCATCAGGATTTGCTGGGCCGCTGGCTGTCCTGACAAGATCATCGCGTGCGCAACAGCATTTTTGAGGATATCCTGGTATGACTCTCTTTCCACATACGGTAAAACAAGAGTGGCCACATGCTCCGGAAAAAGCTCACCGGCAGAGACAATCGCATCAGCAGCAACAAAGTAGCTGGTATCTGACATCATTTCTGTTAAATGCTGTTGTACCATAATATGTATCTCTGTAGATGCAATTTCCATATTGCGCAAAACATTCAGGGCTTCCCTACGCACTTCATAGGCCGGTTCGTTATCATAACTGGCTTTCATCGCCATTGGGAGAATATCCCCGGTTTCAAACAATCCGATATAGTCGGACACCAGTCCGTAAGCTGTCATCCGAATCCCCCAAAAAGGATCCCCAAGAGCCATTTGAGCAACTTTCTCACGAATGGTGCGGTATTCCATGAAATCCTCTGCAAGTGAAAGTGCCTCTGCCCTGACCAAAAGATGCCTGCTTTGGAGCCGCCTTTGCAACGAACCGACAGAAATGTCGTGGAAGTATTGAGCTAACTGTACTCGTTCAGGATCTACAATTACATCTAAAATTTCATGACTTGACTCAAAATCAAAAGTGTGGACAGGACCGTCTATTCGGATTCTTTCCCGCATTTCCCCACCCGTTGTCACAACAAGCACCTCAGGGTAAAGCGTAAACAATGGCTGCCGGATAGTGTCATGGATTTGTTCGACAAACAGTTCGGCCCTGCTGCCGGATATTTCGTGAGATAGCTCCAGATATGGATGGCCAGGTTTCAGAAACCACTGATCGATAAAAAAGTACAGATCCATACCACTTACATCCTCAAACACACTTTGTAAATCAAAGACATCAACGGCATCAAAGGCATGCCGATCCAGCCAAAGATTGACTCCCTCCCACCATAGCTCATCTCCCAGGTAATCATGAAGCATGCGCAGCACCTGCCCGGCCTTTTGGTATGTATGCCGGTCGTACATATCCTCCGGTATGTTGTAGCTGTAGAAAATCAAGGGACGGCGATATGTTTCCGCTTCGGAAAAATAACGGAGCCGATCGTTGTGATTTTTCCAGAGGTATTCATCGCGGCCATCGTTGTGCAGGCGGTATGCAGATTCAAAATAGTTGGCAAACCCTTCATTCAGAGGCAGATTCGCCCAATCCTTGCAAGTGACAAGATTGCCAAACCACTGGTGGATGACCTCATGCATGATCAGGTCCTGATTGGAGAGATCTTGCGAGCCCCTCAAATCAAACTGCACGGCGTCATAAAGAAGTGTAGCTGTCGTGTTCTCCATTCCGCGGGCAATGAAATCATGCACAGGAGCCTGGGCGTAAACCGGATCCCATGGCCAGGGAACACCTGTCAGCTCTTCGGAATAAACCACCATATCTGCAGTATTTTTGTAAATTAAATCTACAGTATTCACAAACTGTGATTCGACATAATAGCGGTAGAGCATGTCACCAACTTTTTCCTCTACGATCTCATATTCGCCAACGGCAAGTACAAAAAGATACGGCGCATGAGGTTGGTGGAGTTTCCAGTAATCCGTGCGGAGTGAGTCTCCCGGAAAAACACGACTATCAAGCAGAAGTCCGTTTGATAGCGTCTGGAAGCGCTCCGGAACCGAGATCCAGGTCTCCTGTGTAGTCCTTTCGGCTGGATGATCGATGGTGGGAAACCAGAAGCTGTTGTCTTCCGGTTGACCCAGCGTCCATATTTGTGTCGGTTTTACTGGGTCATCACCACGTGGGTTTACAAAATAAAGTCCACGCTCAGGAGGAGTTGAGACAAATGAAATACCCAGCACCAGCGTGTCCCCGGGGTCAAAATGCTTGTTCAGTTGCACCGTAACTATGGCTGAATCCTGGACATATTCAAAAATTCTCCCGGCACGCACATCGTAAATGGAGTCGAACACCATTGTTTTAGCGTCAAATATCAATTCATTTTGCTTTTCCATGCTTGTGAAAAGCATTTCTGTCTGTCCAAGGACTTGCTCTTCTTCAAACCGGAACCTCACACGCAGCTTCTGGTGATGCAGGTCCCAGGTGCGTTCCCTGAGCAGCTGAATAGGACCATCTGGGACTATCCAACCTTCCTCAAATAGTACGGTTTCCTCCTCCCTGTCATCGAAAAACAGATGCGCACAGGACCCAGCAGTGAATGCCGTAAAAATAACCAGTGCAAAAAGTACGTTTTTCCTTTTCATGGAAAATGAGATCGAATCCTGATAACGGATTTTGCAGTTGCTGGTCACCATCCCTGATACACTCCTGCTCAAATTGTTGTGGCTGATGCCGGAAATAAATGGGAAAATCGCAGATAATGACATAGAATACGGTAAATTGTGCTTTGATTAATGGGCCAGCTCTTCCTATTATTGTTAGCTGTGACAGAATCCGCAAATTTGGGAATTTTCTCAATTTTTACAAATAAACCATACGATGCCAACGGACCACAAATCGCTGAATAAGGCGTTTGCAGCTTTTTCTTTTCTGGTAGCCCTTGTCCTGTACATGCTGACCTTGCCACCAACGGCCAGTTTCTGGGATTGCAGCGAGCGGATTGCCTGTGCTTATGGGTTGCAAATCCCGCATCCGCCCGGAACCCCCTTTTACCTGCTACTTGGACGAGTTTTCTCGATGTTTGTGGGGCCTTTGTCTGCTGCGTACATGATAAACCTGATGAGTGCACTGGCTTCTGCCACCACTATCATGCTTTTGTACCTGATTATCGTCCGCTTTGTGCGGGAATTTCGAGGCCATGATGCAGACGCCTACCCGCTTATTGACAGGATAGGCATGTACGGCGGCGGTCTGATAGGCGCACTCACTTTTTCGGTCACGGACAGCCACTGGTTTACTTCGATCGAGGCGGAAACCTACGCCCTGTCTCTTACATTTACAGCGCTTGTGGTCTGGCTTGTGCTTAAGTGGTCAGAAAATCACAACAGTCTCCGCAATGAACGGTGGCTGCTCCTCATCACATTCCTGTTTGGTCTGGCATTTGGAGTCCACCTGCTCAGCCTTCTGGCCATATTTTTCGTAGGGCTCATCATCTACTTCCGCAAATACGAGTTCCAGATTGTTTCCTTCGTAACCGCCTCTGCGATTTCCATTGGTATCTTCTTCCTAATATATCCCCTCACGATCATACAGCTGCCGGCCCTGGCAGGTACATTTGCCAATGTAACCGGAGGCATGCTCGGTCCTCTTGCATTCCTGGCCTTATTTGGCGGGTTGATTGTATATGGTATTTACTATTCTCATAAAAAAGGCTACCGGGCTGCAAACATAGTCCTGCTTGGGTATCTTCTGATCCTCATAGGCTATTCCAGCTACTCCATGTTGTACATCCGGTCCCAGGTCAACCCTGCCATCGATCAGAACTCCCCCGACAATGTGGATGCCTTTATCAGTTACCTCAAACGCGAGCAGTACGGGCAGCAGCCGCTTTTCAGAGGTGAAAGTTTTCGGAATGAGATTGGCGGAATTGATCGTGAAAACCCGAAATTGTTTCCCAGACGCTACTCTCCCGACCAGAGGCATCAACAAAAATATGCCCAGTATCGCAGTGATCTTCACTTTTTCCTGAGCTATCAGGTAAATCACATGTATTTGAGGTATTTCGCTTGGAATTTCATTGGCCGGGACAGTGATATTCAGGATGCCCGATGGATATCCGGGTTTGAGCAAAGCGACTTTTCCCATAATCGCGCCCATAACAGGTTTTTCTACTTTCCGTTTGCAATAGGCCTGATTGGCATGTTTTTTCATTTCAGGAAAGACTGGAAACGCGCCCTCGCCGTGCTTGTGTTGTTCACGGCTACCGGACTTGCCATTGTCGCATATTTGAATCAGACGCCTTTCCAGCCACGCGAAAGGGACTATTCCTACACAGGATCCTTCTTTGCTTTTTCCATATGGATCGGGTTGGGGGTTACCGGACTTGTTGAGCTTGTGAAGCACTACCTGAAATCCAACCAATATGCCGCCTATGGGGTACTGGCCTTGACAGTGCTGGCATTGCCCGTGCTGGTTGGAAGTCAGACTTACAATAATAACGACCGAAGTCTTCGCTATGTAGCTCCAGACTATGCATTCAACCTTTTGAACAGTACCGCTCCCTACTCCATACTGTTCACTAACGGTGACAATGACACCTTCCCGCTCTGGTACCTGCAGGAGGTTGAGGGGTTGCGGACCGATGTGCGTGTGGTCAACCTGAGCCTTTTGAATACCGAATGGTATATCAAGCAAATGAAAAACTTCTGGCGTCATGGCGCCCCGCCGGTGCCCATCGACCTGACAGATGCCGAAGTGGACCGCCTGAATGATAAATTCATGTTCCGCAGGGCCTCTGATTTTCACCGTCCGGGGGACATCACTATACCGGTTGACAGGGAATTTCTCCGCCAGGTGTATGCCGGCGAGGTGGACTTCCCTTGGGCACCGAAGGAAATCCCTGAAGAAATGGGATTCGGAGTGCCCCTCGAGGAGTTGGATGACGAAGTTACCTGGCACCTGGAAGGCATTTTTCTGGGCCGCGACAGGGATGGCACAGAGCTGCACTATACTCGCATCCAGGATGATATGGTTCTTGAGATACTGAGGACCAACCGCTGGGTTCGTCCTGTCTATTTCTCCACCACCGTGGCCAGGGATGCACAAATGAATCTTCAGGATTATTTCCGACTGGAAGGAAAAGCATTCCGTGTCATGCCCTTCCGCACTGGCAACAGCGTTGATACCGATATCCACGGCAAACGCCTGAAAACATTCCGGCTCAGAGAAATAAACAATGAAAAGGCTTACTTTGATGAAAATATCCGTCGCATGATGGACAATTACCGGACCATCATAAACCGGCAAGCCGGTGCCTTCATGGAAGGCGGCCAGCCAGACAGTGCACGATATTGGCTCCATTGGGGGGAAGAGCATATTCCCTTTACCTCCATTGAAGGAGATCCGACTTCCATTCTCAATTATGCTTACCGGTTTGCACAGCTGGGAGTCAACGACAGAGCACTGGATCTCGCCAGAATGGCCCGCCGCGACCTGGATGTTTCATTCCGGGCTTTTCTGCGTGACCTTGATCGCATCGAAGCGGAAATCACTGGCCTTGAACAGCGAATTGACGAAGGAGGCCGCCGTATGGATTCAAGCAGAAGACGTGTGCTTCAGAACCGTCTTCAGACGCTGAACCGAGAACGTCAGCAACTTGTCCGGGAACTCTCTTTTGAGACGAGCAGGTACATGATCATGCAGAGGATATTCTTTATGAACGACCTGGACCAGGATGCTCTCGCCATAGCAGATTTCATCCAGGAAGTTTCGGATCAAAGGTTGCCATTTCCCCGTGATCGCGAAGAAAACAGACGTCGTGTGAGCCGCATGTTCGGTGAGTAATGACTGTTCCAATATTCGCATCTATGCAGTATATTTATAAGTGAAAACGCAACTCAGCAGCTTTGCTGTCCTGCCAAAATTCCTTGATGCGATGATCCACAAATTTACAGAGGAGAACATTTCCAAAATTGCCGGTGTACTGGGTGCCAATCCGAAGAAAAGTGGAAACGTCTACCGCTTTGAGATTGCCGACAAGGAAACCAGGCGTAAAATGGCGCTGGAAATACACCTTGGACTTCTTCTTGATGAGGAGCCGACCAATCTGATTTCCGTCTATACCCAGGATACCTTTCTTCAGTTACACAACTGCACCGCGTTTGTTGCCAGTGATTTACTGCACCAAATTACGTTTTTTGGAAAAGACGGTTCCAAAATATCCGGATTGATCATAGAAAGAGAAGCAGGATGCAGTTTTTATGCCAATGTTAATGAGTCACTTCTTGGAGGTGACTTTACGAAGCTTCCACCAGAAGTAATGATGTGCAGTGTCGCGCTGTCGCTCACGGAATCAATTGATTTTGAAGGCTTCCATTTTGACGAAGACTGAACGTCATTACCGCTACTGACAACCCAGCTTCCTTGCACCCATTGATGGCTACGCAGCAAATTGCAATTTACAATGAAACAACGGTACAAAATCCGCTGAATCAAAATAATTTATTGCGTCTCTCCGGCATTGTCAGTAATAATGAGAAAAGGAATTTTCTGGAACTGGAAGTGGTTTTTGTCGATGATGAAAAGATAAAGGAGCTCAACCTCAGATATCTAGGGCATGATTACGTTACCGATATCATCACATTCCCTTATCATGAGGAAAAAGAGCCGATTGAAGGCACTCTTTTTTGTTGTATTACTCAGATCCAGCGCCAGTCACAGGAACTGAAGACGACTTTTGAAACGGAAACGCTTCGCGTAGTGGTTCACGGGATGCTTCATTTGGTTGGATACAATGATGCCACCGTTGAGCAACGTAAGCAGATGCGATCTCTCGAAAATAAATACATCAGGCTTTATCAGGAATCTTGAATGCAAAACAACGTTGTAGACCTAATAATCTATCTGGTCAAAAGGATACACATCGGTGCCCAATTAAAGGACATCAAACTCGACAAGCTTCGCGGGTACAATAACTCGGAGATAAGTGCGGCGTATTCATGGCTCATGCAAAAGAACGAGTCAGGTGAACTTGCCAGTACCCCCAATGCGAGAAAAAGTATTCCCTCACCCCGGGCGCTTCATCCCAACGAACGCACACGTATCACATCGGATGCTTACGGTTACATGCTGGAGCTTTACTACCTGGGAATTCTTGATGCCCGTCGCATGGAACGCCTGATAGAATATGCGATGCTGCGACTCGACATAGACATCACTGACGTCCCCGATGTGAAGGAATGGGTTGCCGGTATGATTTTCGATAGTGAGTATCTTGGCAGCGACCGATCCCTGTTCCTCAAAGGAACAGAAACCATCAACTGATCTCAATGGATGTTCTGCTGTTTGGACTGCTCGTCCCCGGTCTGCTGTTCATTATCACCACAACACTGATTCTTCTTCACAATAGAATACATTTCCTGGGTTTGGGGGATACTGTTCTGGAAGAGAATTGCCAGCCGGATTGGCTGGAAAGCGATAGCCCTCCCCTTGTCTCCATTCTCATACCAGCCAGGAACGAAGAGCAAAACCTTCCAAGGCTTCTGAAAACACTTCAAGAACAGGATTGGCCCAGACTCGAGATACATATCCTTGATGATCATTCCGAAGACAATACCCTCAAGATTGCTGAAGAATTTCAAAAAAATGTAAACACTGTTTACGGAAAACATGAGCCATCTTCATATAATCAAGACTCGCAGTCTATGCAGGTCATTGTCCATAAGGGTCAGAAAAGACCCGACGGGTGGCTTGGAAAAAACTGGGCCTGTCATCAGTTGTCCCGCCACGCTAACGGTGACCTGTTTATATTCCTGGACGCAGATACATGGTTAGCCAGTAACACCATATCCAGAATAGTTTCGGCTGTAGATCTCTTCAAACTTGATTTTGCAACCGTCTGGCCGCATCAGATAATGGAATCGATTGCGGAGAAAGCCGTAATTTCAACTGTATATTCTACCATTGCCAATTACCTTCCAACCCTCTACAGTTACCGCGCACCGGCATGGATTCCTTCTGCCCGTTTGCGCCAAAAGGTTAAACCCATGTTCGCAAATGCATGCGGACAATGCATGGTTTTCACCAGGCAGACCTATCTTGATACAGGCGGACACGAACTTGTAAGAGATCAGGTAGTGGAGGATGTGATAATGGCCAAAATGGTTGTCCGATCCGGGAAGACGATGCGCATGTTCCACGGTACAGACCACCTGTGGTGCCGAATGTATCGCACCCCATCCGATTTGTTCAACGGTTTCAGGAAGAACTTCTTTGCCGGGTTCGGCTATCGCTACTTGCCGTTTCTCATGGCCTGGCTCCTGCATTTTGTCGTTTTCGTGGTTCCGGTCATTGTGCTTGGCACAGCTCTGATCTGCATTTCATGTCTGCCAGACACGCCTGTTCTAATCGGTGGATACACCACGCTGCTTGGTATCACAGTATTACAGAGACTTTATATTTCAATGTTTCTGAATTGGCCTGTTTCCACCGCTTTATTATATCTTCCAGGCATTCTTTGGTTTCACATGCTGGCCACAGTGGTATTGCGCGACCGCCTTTCAAAAACCAAGCCCACCTGGAAGGGACGCCCTGTCTGAACCGAAGCTGGCCATGCCGATAATGTACTCATAATCGGCCTCGGCAGCATAGGAAATCAGTTTCCTCGAACGAAAAGCATCCCTCTTCAACTCGTCCTTGAGTGAAACAAAACCTTTTTGAAAATTTCGGCTCAGAAATTTATGCAAGGCCTTGTCATTTTCAAATCCAGACTCAAGCGCTACCTTGTAGGCCGTTGCAGACCAGTCGGACTGAATAACCCGGCAAACCTTTCTCAAGCGTGCCCTTCTAAGTACCAACTTTGGATTCTCACCGAATCTCTTCTTGAAACTGCGGCAAAAGTGAGACCGTGAATAACCCATGAAAGCCGCCCACTCCGATACATTCCGGATATCAAGGATATTTTGTATCAATACACCAACGGCAATTTCCATCTGTCTGTACGCAGGATCCTGGATTCGATTTTCGTTCTTTTTCATTTTCAGCCCTTTCATCATTACTCTGTTTTAGGTTTTGAGTCAACATCTGATACATCCCGGTACCCTTAATGAGCATAAACAAACCAGTTCCTTACAGTTTTTTTTCAGATTCTGATATTTTCTGCTTTGTAATGAGAATGCTTTGATTATCTTTGCTATAGGATGAATACAGGAACGTCGGATTATGAGTGAATTCCTCCTGCTGGACCGCTTTACTAAGTATCTTGAAATTGAGCGTAATGCCTCCCAAAGGACTGTGGAGGCCTATCAGCGTGATATCCGGCAATTTCTGAACTTCTGTTGCACGGAGTGGGAAATTGAAACCACCGAACTTCGGTACGATCGCATCGACCGCCTGATGATCCGGCTATGGCTCGGATCCCTCATGTCCTCCAGGCCGGCAAAATCCACCCTCGCACGAAAGACCGCATCTGTTCGATCCTTCCTTAAATTCGCTTTCAAACGAGGATTGATCAGTCACAATCCGGCCCACCTCCTGATGAATCCCAAAAAAGAACACCGCCTTCCCAAGACGGTCCGACCTGAAGAGCTTGCCCTGATGATGGAGACGGTTGATACCGATGAACCGTCAGGCAAAAGAGATCTGGCGATTCTTGAACTTCTCTATGGCACAGGAATGAGGCTTGCAGAACTTGTTGGATTGAATACCGGCGATGTCGATCTGGGACGAAGACGGGTGAAGGTCTTCGGAAAAGGCTCCAGGGAACGTATCATTCCCTTCGGAAATCCGGCCGCCTTGGCCCTGCAAAATTACCTTTTGGAGCGCAATCAACTGATCGGCAAAAAAACGGCATCGGACGACCATTTGGCCCTGTTTCTCACCGATACAGGCAAAAGGGTCTACCCCAGGCTCATCCAGCGCAAAGTCGCACATTACCTGTCGCGAGTGAGCGAAGTGAGCCAGAAAAGCCCTCATGTGCTCAGGCACAGCTTCGCCACCCACCTGCTGGACCGCGGAGCAGGCATTCGGGTTATCAAGGAGCTGCTGGGACACGCCGACCTGGCAGCAACGCAAATCTATACTGGAACAAGCGTGGAACACTTGAGAAATGTCTATCGCACCGCCCATCCAAGGGCCGAATCCACAAAATCCGAATGATATCACGTTACTTTATGTCATAAATAAACGAAACGCCTACAGCAACCATAAACTCTTAATCCATTTCAGACAATGAACATCAATTTCACAGCCCGAAAGTTTGAAGCAAGTCAGAATCTCCAGGATTTCACATCTGAGGAGATTAATAAACTCAAACGTTTTTTTGATGGAATATTCTCCTGTGATATTGTCCTGGAGCCGTCTCCCGATAATGACCAGCCGGCCAAAGCGGAACTCACAGTCAAGGTGAAGCAGGAACTGCTTAAGGCCACCGAATCAGGACCGGCTTACGAACAGGCTGTACGCTCTGCAGTGGATAACATGCGACGTCAACTGATCAAATACAAAGACAAACGCTTCTCGCGCAATTGACCTGTTCACATAATGACCGCATAACGGGCCCAAACCCATCAGCATGCCATTTAAAAACCTGAAATCTGTTCCCAGGAAGGAGCACATTACGGTCTCCTTTCTGGTTGAACAGCTGCGAAACAAGTTGAAGCTGGATATAAGGCCCTGCGCCTCGGAAGCGTCCAGCGATGACCAGCTGATTACCGATACAGACCTTCACAGGCCGGGGCTTGCCCTCGCCGGGTACGTAGACCTGTTTTCCCATCACAGAATCCAGGTCATTGGCAACAGCGAAAGAAAATACATCGATCATGTTGGCAAAGACATCTGCCTCAAAGCATTTCTCGAGATCACCAAGTTTCCCATTCCTGTCATCTTTTTGACAGACAACAACGTATTGCCCGATTCTTTTCTGCAGCTGGCGGAAAAGGCCCGGATTCCCATTTACCAGTCACCCATGGAGACGACCCGGTTCATGTTTCTTGTGCGCGACTTTCTGGAGGATCAGTTCGCTGTGCAGACCATGGTTCATGGGTCTATGGTGGATGTCTACGGAATTGGCATTCTCATAACCGGAAAGTCCGGGATCGGAAAAAGTGAGGTGGCCCTTGACCTTGTGGAACGCGGACACAGGGTTGTATCTGATGATGTGATCATCCTGACCAAGAAAAGCAACGTGCTGATTGCCTCCCCTACCGAGATAAACAAGCACTTCTTGGAGATACGTGGATTGGGAATTGTGGATGTGATGTCCATGTTCGGGATTCGCGCGATACGTTATCAGAAACGAGTGGAAGTGATACTCGAGCTCAGTCTATGGGATGAGTCCCACCACGTTGACCGGACCGGCCTTAACAGACAGAGTATCTCCGTTTTGGGAATCGATATCCCAACCATCAACCTCCCCATTACCCCAGGTAAAAATATCACTGTTATAGCAGAGGTAATTGCCATGAACCATCTGCTGTTGAATTACGGTTACGACGCGGCACAGGCATTCCAGGATAAAATCAAGCAACGTATCTCAGAAAAGAAGCCGGGAAGTCCCGTGATTCAACGGGCCGTTGAATATTTTGAAGGGGATTTGGAGTAAAGTAATCAACAACATATGCACATTATTTTGTATTATGTTGCAGAAATAATATCTTTACCCTGCAAAGTGTTGTCCTGATCATGCCTCACTATATTTCGAGACAAGGCTGTTTTGAAGAATTACTACTATTATGATGAAAAGGAATGCCAGTTCATTCCTGTGAATTACGGCCCGGTAGAGCGTGTGGTTTACACCTTAGGCCTATGGGTACTTGTGGGCACCGTAATCACAACCTTGTCCCTGTCCCTTCTGTCTTTCTCAGTAGGCTCACCTTCCGAAATAGCGCTAAAGGCTGAAAACAGGGCTCTATACGAGCAGCTCCAACAAACCCGATCAAGTATTGAGCACCTTGATGAGCAGATATCCATGATTGCGAACATGGATAACGAAATGTATCGCACTATTTTGGGAATCGATCCCCTTTCTGACGATGAAAGACAGGCAGGAATCGGCGGTGCGGATATTTACGCCCGATTTGACGCCTACAGCGATCCATCATCAGACTTGCTGCGGTGGACTGCCAGCAACCTCGAGAGCATTGAACGTCGCATAAACATTCAAAAACTCAGCTTCAAAGAGATCAAGGCGCACTACAACCAAAACAAGGAGCTGATGAGCAACATACCTGCCATCCGTCCCGTATCCGGAATCATACTCAGCGGCTTCGGAATGCGTCGTCATCCCGTGCTAGGCTATAACCGCATGCATGAGGGGGTGGATTTCAGGGCCAGAGTCGGTACCCCGGTCTACGCAACCGGAGATGGTGTGGTGAAATCAGCCCGAAGGTGGCGAACATACGGTTTGCTGCTCGTGATTGATCACGGGCACGGATATGAAACAAGGTATGCCCATCTGTCCCGGCTTGCGGATGGAATAAGGCCTGGTGTCACTGTAGAACGTGGCCAAATCGTTGCCCAATCCGGAAACTCCGGCGTCACAAGCGGACCGCATCTCCACTACGAAGTTGTCAAGAATGGAAGGCCGGTTGACCCTCTGAATTACATGTTTGCGGACCTTACACCAGACGAATATATCGAGTATCGCCGTATTGCGGACAGCAATCCCATGTCCATGGACTAAGCGTCAGAAAAGACGTTCCGCTTGTTTCAATCAGATCTGAATCTAGGGTAAGGCATGGCTTGCTAAATCCCGGGAGATGCCATCTATTCATCGCCCAGATTTTCAACATAGACGTCGATCTGTCCCTTGCGTCTCAGGGCAATTGGTTCTGGTACGAATGTCGTATCTGTCTGAAACGTGTGAGCCATGGCCTCGAACTGGTTCATGAAACGGCGCTTGCTGTAGCGGGGCGCAAATTGGGCAAACTCCATCATGTATATGCGGTTTTGGTGCTCGTCGAAAATGGTGTAGTGGAGGAATGGACCACCCATGATGTCATTTGTCATTCGCCACGTCCCCCTGGTTTCAAGTGCCGGGCGGCCATTGACACGCGTCCTGACTGTTTCCACCCTGCGCGGTTCTCTGTATTCAGTGGTGACATATGATCCGTCACGGGTCCCCCGGATGAATTGCCGGTTGAGCGAATCGCGAACGGCACTGATCCATTCCGAATCTATGTCATCAAGCCCATCAAACCCATCCTTGTAGGCAAACCATATCCAGCGATCATTATCGTGCAGGAACCGCCTCATGGAGACAAAGCCGGTGGTATCAACGCCTATTCGATAATCGTGCTGTACACGGATACTGAATCCGTGATTTTGCATCAGGGAATCAGCAAGATGTGCCTGTTCTCCTCTGCGAAACACCTGTCTTTTCCATCGCTCACGCTCGGTCTGATCAAGACTACTCACTAGTGACCGCTCAGACTCGACAATCCTCCTGGCAAGTGTCTGCTCGTCAGGTGCCGAAAGAAAAAGCGTCCACTGGTCACGGAACCAGCGATCTCGCAACGGAAATGCGAAATTGCGGCCATCGGAGATGCGCTCCTTGATCTCCTCGCTCAAAATAGCCCTTATGAACGAGGCCACGTTGCTTTGCTCATCAATAGGAGCTGCAAAAATGGTATTTCGGAAGCTCTTGGCATACTCAAGGTCACGGTTGGTACGCAGGTCCATAAACCGCAAATCGTACCGATGCTCCGGCCGGGGAAGTGTCATCATTTCACGGCCAAATGTATTGCGAATGGCATCAGCCACGGGACCGTCCCATTGGGTCGAATCCATGACCACCAGCACTTCTGAAAGTCCACCCTGTGCAGATCGCCTGTAGTCGTTGTCACAGGCATTCAGCAGGAATAACCCCAACAGTGCAGTCAATATAAAGGAATATCGGATCATGAGCAGTTTAACTGTTTTGATAGATGAAATGTCCATGACCGTAGCCCGGTCATACTGGAGTTTGATTAAATTCGTCATGGGCATTCTATGTGACCTTAGAAATCCAAAGTTTTAAACACATGAAAAATATATTGCATTCATTCACTAACGAAGATTGCATATTCTTTATGATGCCTTGTTCACCGCAGCGAATTGCATAAATCACGGCATTTGCCAGCAACTACTGAAATAAGTCAACGGTTTTTCTATTTCGCCAATAATGCTGCCAATCTTGCGATCACACTTTGATGCTGCTGTCCCGGCCATATTTCAGCTCACGAACAAAAATACCGGTGCGCTGCATCCAGTCCGGTTCGGGATAGACACTCCGAATGTAGTCAATCAGGGCGCTCCCCACAATGAATCCATCTGCGCGCGCCGATACAGCAAGGGCATCTGCATGCGATCTTATGCCAAAACCGACAAGCACCGGGTTGCGTGTGACGTTCTTCCGTACCCTGTCGATGAACTTTGCCACCGATCGGCTTACTTCATCACCGCTTCTGGCACCAGTCACTCCGGCAACCGAAACGCAATAGACAAAACCGCTGCTGGCCTGGTCGACCTCACGCATGCGCTCATCAGACGTGTTCGGAGCCACGAGATATATCGGGTCGATGTTGTGCTGCTGACACAGCCCGTCCAGTTCCGGCATTTCCCCTGGCGGGACGTCCGGAATGATGATACCATCCACCCCCGATTCACTTGCTTTGAGGAAAAAAGCTTCCAATCCATACCTTAAAACCGGATTTATGTACCCCATCAGGACAATAGGTATTTCTGACTCACGGCGTATCTCGCGAACCATCCCAAATATGGCATCCAGGTTTACTCCCTGATCGAGGGCTACCTTGCTGGCATACTGGATGGTGGGGCCGTCGGCCAGGGGGTCGCTGAAGGGCATTCCGAGTTCCAGGATATCTGCGCCGGACGACTCCAGCTTCCGCACCAGTTCCACCGTGGCGGCCGGCTCTGGGAAACCGGCAGTCAGGAACAGGCTCATGATTTTATCACCGTCAGATCTGCTCCGGAATACCCGGCTGATTCTACCTTTTATACTGGTCATGTGTTGTTTCAAGTGTTTATAATTTTTGATTCATATCGTCATGTAGAATGTCCACATGACTTTTTTAATCATGTTCCTGTGTGACCGGAAGATGACCGATCATGGACATTTCAAGTGTTTGGATATGGTTTCCATGTCTTTATCGCCGCGGCCAGAGCAGTTGACGACCACAAATTCATCCGGGTTCGTCTCCGGCATGAGTTCGTCCAGGTATGCGATGGCATGAGCTGTCTCCAGTGCCGGTATGATACCTTCCATGGATGATAGCAGTCGCACTCCTTCCAGGGCATGCTGATCTGTTACAGCGGCGTACGTTACTCTTCTGGAGTCTCGCAGGAAAGAATGTTCCGGCCCAACTCCGGGATAATCGAGACCCGCACTTACAGAATGCGCTTCTGCTATTTGTCCATGAGATGTTTGAAGCAGGTAACTAAGAGACCCGTGCAGAATCCCAGGCTCCCCTCCAGAAAGAGTTGCGGCATGGCGTTCCGTATTCACGCCTTCTCCGGCAGCCTCGACACCGAGCAGTTGTACTTCCTCGTGCTCAAGAAATGGGTGGAACATCCCTATGGCATTGGAGCCGCCGCCTACACAGGCCAGGACGTAGTCAGGAAGGCGTCCCTCCTGTTCGAGGGACTGGTCGATGGTTTCCCTTCCGATAACCGACTGGAAATCGCGAACCATCATCGGATATGGATGCGGTCCTACGGCAGATCCTATTATATAGAAAGTATCCTCAACATTGCTGACCCAGTCCCGGATCGCCTCGTTGATGGCATTGCTGAGGGTTTTGGCACCGGATTCCACAGGTCGCACCTCGGCACCAAGCAGGCGCATCCTGTCAACATTGAGACGCTGCCTCGAAATGTCTTCGGACCCCATGTAGATGATGCATTTCAACCCAAAAAAGGCGCAAACCGTCGCCGTTGCCACACCGTGCTGGCCAGCACCCGTTTCTGCGATGATACGCGTTTTTCCCATTCTGCGAGCCAGCAGCACCTGTCCGATCGCATTGTTTATCTTGTGAGCCCCGGTATGACAGAGATCTTCGCGCTTGAGGTAAATCCTGGCTTTACCATAATGCTCGCTCAAGCGTCCCGCGTATGTAAGCGGTGTCTCCCTTCCGACGTATTCGCGCAAAAGCGTTTCGAACTCATTCTGAAATGCCTGGTCCTGCTGGCACTCCCGGAATGCTTTTTCGAGCTCATGGAGCGCAGGTATCAATATTTCGGGAACATACCTGCCCCCGAACCTGCCAAAAAAGCCCCTTGCATCGGGAACAGTGCTGTGTTGGTTCATCTGTTTTGTGGAAGAACTCATATTGCTGATTGTAATTATGGGTAACAAATTTGATTCATAGACACCGATTTACATGACGTTTCCATAAGGAAGCACGTCAGAAGGAATCCCTGAGCTCATTCCAGATCTCAAAAAAGTCGGTCATTTTATCGAAATCCTTGATTCCGGGTTCAGATTCCAGGCTGCTTGACAGGTCCATCGCGAACGGTGCGGTATTCTGGATTGCTTCACCAGCATTCTGATGTGAAATGCCTCCGGCTACGAAAAACGGTTTTTCCGGTTCCAGATCCTTAAGAAATCTCCAGTTCCAGGTCGCACCGGTTCCACCATGCATTTTGTCATTGCGACTATCAAAAAGATAGTATCTGGCTATGGATTCCCACTCGAGCATCTGTTCACGGATTGCAGGAAGGTCCGCCTCCTCTCTGATCCGAAACGCTTTAATTATGGGGGCTTTGATCAGCGCTGCATCAGTGGTGGATTCCTCCCCATGAAGCTGCACGAGATCCAGTCCCACTCTTTCAACAGTAGCATTGATCTCATCTGCCGGCTGGTTCACAAAAACGCCGACTTTCTCAGGTCCATGGATCCACCCGCTGATTTCCGCGGCATCCCTTGCGGATATGAGGCGAGGACTGCCACTTGCGAATACGAATCCTATGTAATCAGCTAAGGCGCCTGCGACAAACCTGGCATCTTCAAGCGTGGTTATGCCACATATCTTCAGCTTAGGAAATATTCGATTAGATGAAACGGGGGCAGTGGATGACATTATACTATTGTATTCTGTATTTAGATATTACAAAATTCTTATTCACTATTCGGTGTTTGTTATGAACCTGTTTGTAAGTGCAGACAATGCAATCCCAGGGTCTTCAGCTCGCATAAGCGACTCCCCAACAAGCGCACTGTGGATGTCATGTTCCTGCAGATATTTGATGTCGTCAGGTTTTGAAATACCACTCTCAGATACCCTTACTACACCATCAGGTGCTTGACAGAGCAAGGAAACACCGTGATGAAGGTCCACCTTGAACGTGTCGAGATCGCGATTGTTCACACCTGCGATCTTGACCGTGTCAAAGTCCAGACGGTCCCAGTCATGCTGATCGTAGCATTCGGTGAGCACTTGCAAACCCACTTCAGCGGCACAGGCATGGAGCTCACCGAGCTGACGGTCACTTAGTATCCGAACAATCAGAAGCAACGCGTCGGCGCCATAGGCACGAGCTTCATATACCTGATAGGGATCTATGATGAAGTCTTTTCTCAGTACCGGAATGGCGGATGAAGAGGATACCGCATCCATGTATGCAAGAGATCCTTGAAAAAAGGGCTGGTCCGTAAGTACGGAAAGAGCGGAGGCGCCATGACGCTCGTAGGATTGGGCGATTGCCACCGGATCAAAATCTTCTCTTATGATTCCTTTGGATGGTGAAGCCTTTTTTATTTCCGCAATGACAGAAACGCTGCCGGACTTGCGCAAAGCCTCGGTGAAGTCCCTCCGTTGGCGATGCCAGGCCTCAAAAGAGTGAAAATCACTGGTAGACACGGATCTTTGTCGCGCAGTGTTATCAAGCCTGGTCTGCTCGACAATTTTATCCAAAACGGTTTCTTTGTTGTTCATTACTTCTAAGACATAATGGTGCAAATCCATTCATTCTTGAATCTGCAGAAATAAAGTAGTTGCAGGAACTCAATCATCATGATTTATTATGTAAATCGGAAGTACAGGTTGCAAAATTCTCAAGAGCTGCCCTGGCGCTGCCAGATTCCAGACTTTCCTCGGCGGCATAAAAAGCTTGCTGGATATCATCCTGGAGTCCGGAAGCGTGAATGGCAAAAGCGGCATTCAGAAGTACGATTTCCCTTTGGGCCCGGGTCGCTTTGTCATCAAGTACGGCCCGGATAATCGCGGCGTTGTCTTCCGGAGATCCGCCGATGAGCTCTTTGCGGGTGGAAGCGGACAATCCGAACACGCCGGCGTCAAAAATGCGTCCATTGGAAACGTTACCATCCTTCAATTGAAAAACATGAGATGGAGCCGTGGTGGAGAGCTCATCCAGACCATCTTCCGCATGGACGGTATAAGCAAATTCCGTTTCCAGATTGCTGAGAATACGAATGATATTCACAGCTGTTTCCCTGCTGAAGGCGCCTACCATTTGGCGACGAACACCGGCTGGATTCAGCATGGGGCCCATTATATTGAAAAAGGTACGCAGTCCGAGTTCCTTGCGCACCGGCATCACGCGAGCCATTGCGGGATGAAATAGCGGTGCGAACATGAATGCCATGCCGGTTTGGCGAAAACATGTCTCAACCTGGTCTTTCTCCAAATCAGGCCGGACTCCAAGGCAGCGAAGCACGTCAAAGCTGCCGCTCCTGCTTGAAACACCGGCATTGCCGTGCTTCAGGACCGGAACATCCGCTCCTGCAGCCACGAACATGGCCGCGGTTGATATGTTGAAGGTGCCAGAATGATCTCCACCCGTGCCACAAAGGTCAATAGCCGAATCCGTCTCCGCTATCACCGGTACCGCCGCTCTGCGCATGACATTGACAAATGCCGTCAGCTCAGTGACGGTTTCACCTTTGCAGCTCATGCCAAACAGGAATGCTGCGATGCGAGACGGATTGACACTGCCGCTTATGATTTCCTGCAAGGCAAAACCTGCTTCTTCTTCCAGAAGATCATCGCCAGCTGTGATTTTTTGTAAAATGTAAGTGAAGTCACTCATATGCACGTTATTTGTTCACGAAATCCCGCTCCATCCAATTCTGGATAAGCCGGGGACCTTCTAAAGTGAGTATGCTTTCAGGATGAAACTGGATCCCTTCTAGAGGGTAAGCCTTGTGCCGTATCCCCATGACAACACCATCTTCTGTTCTGGATGTCACCTCAAATTCTTCAGGGATGGTCGACTCCTCAAGTACAAGAGAATGATATCTTGTTGCGGTAAATGATTGTGGCACGTCCTTGTATATTGTACGTCCGTCATGCAGAATGCACGATGTTTTGCCATGCATCAGGGATGGTGCAGAAACGACGCTGGCTCCGAATGCATGCCCAATCGCCTGATGGCCAAGACAGACACCAAGTATGGAAACCTCGCTGCCGAGTTCCGACACCAGGGGAACGGTAATCCCCGCATCCTCCGGTCTGCCTGGCCCGGGTGATATCAGTATTTTTTCGGGCTGAAGCCTTCTCACCTCATCGACGGTAATCTTGTCATTTCGGATTACCTGATACACTTCCGAGTGCCTGGCAACCAAATGAACCAGGTTGTAGGTGAATGAGTCGTAGTTGTCGATGATCAGCACCATATCTATCGTTTCACTCCGTTTTACTGCGTTGAATAATGACGAATGATCCCGGTTGCTTCGCGAACAGGCCCCATGACCTGCTCGGCGCGTTCACGGGCTTTCCTGCCGCCGTCGCGAAGCAGTTCCCGAACCGTGTCCGGACTGCGGACCAGCTCCTCTCTTCGCGCTCTGGCTTCTTCGAAATAATCCTCAACAAGCATCAGAAGTTCCTTTTTTGCGTGCCCGTAGCCAAATCCACCCGCTTTGTATTTCTCCCGGACCTCCATTTGCTTCTCTTTTGCTGCAAAGAGGCGGATAAGTGCGTAGATGTTACAGGTGTCGGGATCCTTGGGTTCCTCCAAGGGCGTCGAATCCGTAACGACAGCCATTACTTTCTTTTTCAAAGTCTTTCCACTGTCAAAAATATCGATGGTATTGCCGTAGGACTTGCTCATCTTGCGTCCATCAGTGCCGGGAACCGTAGCTACCGACTCCACGATGAAGGGTTCGGGGATGCGCAGGTACTCCCCTCCATAAATTCTGTTGAATCGGGCAGCAAGGTCTCGAGAGATTTCAATGTTTTGTTTCTGGTCCGCCCCCACCGGCACGATATCCGAGTGATAGATCAGGATGTCCGCCGCTTGCAGCACAGGATAGGTGAACAGGCCGATGTTGGGTTGAAGTCCCTGTGCCACCTTGTCCTTGTAGGATACCCCCTTTTCCATCATGCTGACAGGCGTAAGCGTTCCAAGTATCCATGCGAGTTCCAGAACCTGCGGGACATCACTTTGGGCGAAGAAAGTGCACTTTTCAGGATCCATGCCCAAGGCCAGATAGTCCAACGCCACATCAAGGGTGTACTGCCGCAGCTGTTCACCGTCCTGGACGGAAGTCAAAGAATGGTAGTTTGCTATGAAATAGAACGCATCCCCCTTTTCCTGGAAGTCAAGGTGTTGCCGAATGGCGCCGAAATAGTTTCCAAGATGCAGCCTGCCCGATGGCTGAATGCCCGATAAAATGGTTTTCGTTCGGGTTGATGCCTGCCCTTCAATGTGCTTCTGCTTGCTCATCATATTCGTTATGAAATACAGTTTATTGTTATTTGGTAATGTCAATTACATACTGCCTAATAATCTATTAATTGGACAGTCTGGGAAGCGTTGTGTCGCACTTTCGTTGTCAAGCGGATTCATCGCCTCACTCCAGCTGAAGTGCGATACCAAGCGCTTCGACCAGTGCCCGTGCCTTGTTAACCGTTTCGTCGTATTCAAGGTCGGGGTTGCTGTCGGCCACAATGCCGGCACCCGCCTGGATGTAGATGGTGTCTCCGGTGACTATCATGGTGCGGATGGCAATACAGGTGTCCATGTTGCCGGAAAAGTCAAAGTATCCCACCGCACCGGCATATGGCCCCCGCTTGGTTACCTCCATCTCATCGATGATCTCCATGGCACGCACTTTGGGGGCGCCGGATACCGTGCCGGCCGGAAAGCAGTTCTGGAGAGCATCCACAGCGGTCATTCCATCAGCCAGACGTCCACTTACATCGGAAACGATGTGCATCACATGGGAGTAACGGTCAACAACCCGGTCGCGTGTGACCTTGACTGAATTGGGACGGCAAACGCGCGACAGGTCGTTCCTTCCAAGATCTACCAGCATAATATGCTCGGCCAGCTCCTTGGGATCCGACATGAGGTCCTTTTCCAGCGCCAGGTCTTCCTCAGTGGTGCCGCCGCGCGGACGCGTACCGGCAATAGGAAGCAGACGGACGGTACCATCCTGCACCTGGACCAGCACTTCCGGCGAGGAGCCAACCAGGGCAAAGTCGTCAAAATCCAGGTAGAAAAGATAGGGTGACGGGTTTACCATGCGCAGGGCCCGGTAGAGCATGAAACGGTCGCCGGAAAACCGGCTCTCAAACCTTTGAGAAAGAACAACCTGGAAAATATCCCCTGCGTGGATGTATTCCCGGGCTTTATCCACGTTTTTGTGAAACTCCTCGCGTGTAACATTGCTCTCAAGCCGCTCAGAGGTGCGGCGGTATCCGTCACCATCTGGAACTGGTTGCTTCATTATCCTCTCCATATCGTCCAGGCAAACCATGGCATTCCGAAACTGCATGTCATGGTCCTGGTCAGTATCTGTAAAAACGGTATGAATGAGCACAACCCGGTGCTTGACATGGTCGATAGCAAAAACCTCGTCGTAAAATCCCCACAGGGCTTCAGGCAGGTTCAGGTCGTCCGGCGGGACGTCCGGGAGGTGTTCTACCTGCCGTATGGTATCGTAGGCTGAAAAACCGACTGCTCCTCCTGTCAAACGCGGCAAATCAGGTATCTCCGGCTCTTCATATTTGTGGCACAGGCGGCGGAGCGCATCAAAATAGGAATCGTCAAGCTCCTGCTCTCCCTGCGCGGCCTCTTCAGGGATATTCATGGAGCCGCTCGCATTTTCCTGGTAATCGTCGACGCGTGAACGATTATGACCATTTTTGCGGAGTGTCTCCAGGGTAACCCTGCCACCTTGAAAACGAAGGACCTGGTAAGGATTCCGGCCGATAAATGAATATCTGGCCAGTTGTTCGCCACCTTCCACCGATTCAAGCAGAAATGGGTAATGCCCCTGCTCCCTTACTTTAAGGAACAGCGACACGGGCGTGACCGTATCGGCCATCATCACCCGATACACGGGTATGGCCGTGTAGCGTTTCGCCAGTTGTTTAAAGGTTTCTGAGTTCATGGTCTGAAGTCATTCACTTGCTTTTTCTTTCGGACATGGACTGGATACGCTTTGCAAAAAAAAACCCGCATCCAGATATCTGAAAGCGGGTTGAAGAAAACTCGGTTGTCTATACAGTACACACACGGGTAACTATCCGCTTTCAGCAGAAAGGCCACCACCACCAATTCGAAATATGTGTGTTTCTGTTAAACATGAGCGCAAATGTAATCAAGTTTTTTTCACGATGCAACGTTTTTTTCACAATGTCCGGCATGCCGGCAATAAAAGTGAACGGGTGTCCTTCCTGCCTGGCTAATGTGCCAGCTGCAACGTAACAATACAGCCTGCCAGTTGACATTCAATTGTGCAAGAGCTAATATTGATGATTGTCCACAAGCAATAAAAATGCTCAAAACAGATTGCATGATATAATTCTACTGTTCGTAAGACGTTACTTCAAGAATATCCACCCAGCTTCAGCCCTGTTTTGAGACAATATTTCCGGTACATTTCCCTGCTGTTCCTTGTGTTGGCACTCGGACTCGCCTCATGCGACGAGACCAGCGGACCTGCAAACCCCATTGCCGAGCGTCCCTCCATTTCCGATTTCCAGATCACACCATCCGAGTTGCAGTTCTCTGCCGATGACGGAATCGGCGATACCCTCGTTATCTTTGAGGTTCAAGTTCGCAGCAATATAAGCGATGACTATCAAATTGTAACTGAAATTGCCGGAATACGAGACAGAGAGGTTCGTATCAGCGATACGCTTGAAGCCAGCACGGACGGTGCCGGCCGGTTTACAGGGTCACTTGAGCTCTTGATGAATACCAACCGCTTCGAAAACCTGGTAGTCTATGTGTATCCCTTGTCGCCTGACGGCACCATATACGACCGGGTGGAATCCACGATAACTGTCCGCGGTATCGATACCGGAAGGCCTGAAATACTGGATATCATCCATCCGGAGGCCGTTGTTATTCCCATGCCTGGCGAACCGGAGAACCGGTTCACCATCTCCGCCTGGGTTACGCACACCATCGCACTGGATTACATCAACATAGTGCGCCTGGAACTTTTCGACCGTTCCGGTGACCGGATTTTTGCATCGAACATGCGCAATGCCGGTGCAGAAGAAGACAGTGTGCCACCCTTCCGACTCTACGAGCAGGATTTCAGCATCAATTCCGGCAACTCCCCAGAAAACTACCGGATCGAAGTGCATGCCGTTGACATTGCCGGCACCGTCAGTGACACCCTCAGCTCTACATTGATCATTACCCGATGAGATTCTTATCATTCTTGCTGCCAATTTTCCTGTTAATGCTGCCCGTTCTGCCGACGCAGGCGCAGATCATGCCGGGACCGCTTCCACCCCCTCAGTTCAATTCCATTTCCCAGAATTCGATTTCCAACATGGGCTCTCTTGGTGATACGTTGTGGATCGGTCCGCGCATGAACTACAACATTGCCAACGAGTTGGAATGGCGCCTTGCGGAGGGTGCCGACTCCGTGACAGATGGTCGTGGACGACTGTTTTCAATCGCCCTTGCCCCGGATACCGTTGTAGCGGGCATCGGATACTCACAGGTTGTCGGTGAGGAATCCGTTCAGGCACAAATGGGCTTCTACATCACGACCGACGGAGGACTCAACTGGGAGCTGATCGACACCTCGCGCACACTGGACCAACCGGAAGCAAACACCATACGATACGGCGGGCAGGATCTTGAGATTATCCCCGTAATTGTCCCGCAGCAGTCACCACCCTACATGGTCGACTTCAAAAACGATGTCATCTTCTTTGCCGGATGGGCTTCCGGCATCCGCAGGAGTACCGACTTTGGTCAGTCGTGGGAACGGATCGTGCTTCCTCCTTTCAGTCTGGACGAACTTGACCCGGAGGAAACCTACAACTTCCGGATCGATCCGCGCGGAGACGGCCAGACCAACGACTTCCTGAATTTTCTCGGCTTTTCCGTGCTCATCGGCAGCGACGGCAACGTGTATGCCGGAACAGCGGGTGGACTCAACGTATCGGACAATGCGCTCTCCGCCCCGGCTGACAGCATCCGTTGGCGGCACATCCGACAGGCGGGCAGGCCGGACGGGCTCCTGGGCAACTGGATCACATCCATCCGTGAAAACCCGCACGATGGTGCGGTCTGGATGACAAACTGGACAGCCATCTCGGGAGAGGATATCGAAGGAATCGTGGTCACCAGGGACGGCGGGGTCACATTTGAGCAGCATCTCGCCGGGGAACGCCTGTATGATATCGGTTTTGACGGGGAAACAATTTTTGCAGCCGGGAACAACGGCGTATTCATTAGCACCGGCAACGGTGATTCCTGGCGCCAGATACGCCAGGTTCGTAGTGCCAATACGTTGATGAAACCCGGGACCACATACTATGCGGTCAGCAAAGCAGCTGGCAGGGTCTGGATCGGAACAAGCGACGGTCTTGCATCAACGGCCGACAATGGGCAGAGCTGGGAAATCTCCCGGGTGGATTTTCCGCTTGACGGCAAAAACAGATACCAGGACGACGCTCCCAGTGTCCGTTCCTATGCCTACCCTAATCCGTTTTCGCCGCGCCAGCATGATCTTGTGCGCATAAAATTTGAAAACCGCAACGCTTCTGCCGTCACCGTGAGGCTGTACGATTTCGGAATGAATCTCATAAGGATACTTGACGACAAACGGGAACTGGAAACCGGTACTTATGAAGCGGTGTGGGACGGCACCGACCAGCAAGGCCGCAAGGTTGCCAACGGCACCGTTTTTTACGAGGTGGATTCAGGTGACCGCAGAACTGTTGGCAAAATACTTCTACTGGAATGATTATGGCAGTTGTAAAGCAAAAGACCTCAGATTACGGCAGTTCTGCTGGATTTGGCCGCAAAGTTGGAAAGTCCATCAGGACTGCGCTTTGGGTTGTTATCATTGCCTGGATTCCTGTTCAGGATACGCTGGCACAAAGCGGTGGATTCAGTGCTGCCTACACTCGCATGGGCTTCGGGGCAAGGGGTATGGCCATGGGCAATGCCATGGGTACGGTTACTCAGGAAGGTGTTTTTTCACATTACAATCCTGCGCTTGCCGCCTTTGCTACCGGGAACCAGATCGATCTCGGAACGGCTCTCATGTCCTTCGACCGTAGCCTGCACTCCCTGAATGTCACATTTCCCCTGCCACCAAGCGCCGGGCTGAATATCGGCCTTCTGAATGCCAACGTGTACGATATCGACGGACGTACATCCAGCGGATACCACACCGAGATGCTGTCCACCCACGAATTTCAACTTTTTGCAGCATTTGGAATCAGCTTGAGTCCACGCGTTCATCTTGGCATATCCGCAAAACTCCACTACGCCAGCTTTTTTGACGATATAGACAATGCGACAGGAGCAGGTTTTGATATAGGATTGATTGCAGAACCGGTCCGGAACTGGCGTATCGGTCTGGCTGTACAGGATCTAATCTCTTCTTACACTTGGAACACCAACCCGCTTTACGGCACGCTTGGCGGACGCAGTCGAAGCGACCCCATACCGGTTCGTTTCCGGTTCAGCAGCTCGTATGCGCTGCCTGATCTCGGGCTGATTGTAAGCAGTGAATACGAAGTGCAAAGGCAAGAGTCTGAGATAATTGAAAGAGTTCATGCAGGTGGGGTTGTTCCCCCCCGTAACACATCCCGACTTGATGATGTCACGACCAGCAGCCAGTTGTTTCGAATAGGTGCGGCATGGCATGCCCACGAGCGCCTCACGGTACGTGGGGGGTGGGAGATCATGGATTTGGACTACGTTGCCGAGACCCATAAATTAAGTGCCGGCTTTTCGGTACATCTTCCTTATGATGCGATGCGTCCATCTATAGATTATGCTTTTGTAAGGGAGCCAATGGGCATTGCCGGTATGCATGTTCTCACGCTCAGGCTTTTCCTTTAGAATCATGAAACCAACCGAATATCTGCAGATGAAATGACCATGACCGTAGCCCGGTCACACAAGAGCATGGTTAAAAGTGTCATGGTCATTCTATGTGACGATATGAATCCAAAATTTTTAAACACATGAAATGTCCATGACCGGGCATCTCCCGGTCACACAGGAGTATGATAAAAACGTCATGGTCATTCCATGTGGCCTTAGCAATCCAAAGTTTTAACACATGAAATCACTTCCCCGGTTTATCTCGGCACTCATTTTGGTTGCGCTTTATACCTTTACCCTGCCGAGCTCCGCTCAAGGGCGGGAATCGACGGGAATGCATTTCCTGCTAGTCGGGCCTTCTGCGCATAACATGGGCGCCTCGGACGGACACACGGCAGCCCTGACGGGAGCCTCTGCCATCTACCTGAACCCGGCCATGCTGTCACTTGAAAAACGGAGCAGCGCTACCCTTTCCTACATGCTTTGGCCTGCCACGGATACTCAGAACAGCTTTGCCGGAATGGTCTATAAATCTGGCCAGCAGGCTTTTGGCGTTGCACTGCTCTCCTCACTGAATGATGACATCCCATTTCGAAGCGGGCCCACTTCCAATCCGGACGGATATTTTGCCGTTCGTTACTTTTCCCTGGCAGGCGCGTATTCCCGGAGTATTGGTCCGCTGGCATTAGGTGTAACCGGGATGTATCTGTACGAACAGTTTTTCCAACAAGATGCTTCCGGGTTTGCCATGAACGCAGGCCTTGGCCTCACCCTGTTGGATGAAAGGCTCCGCCTGGGCGCATCTGCGAGAAATCTTGGATCCATGCAGGACCTGGCTGAAACGGCGACGCGACTGCCCTCAATGCTCAGTTTCGGCACGGATTTACAACTGCTCCAGTTTTCCACTTCCGCAATAGATGACGAGATTCCATTTCTGGTTTCTGTAACCGCTGATTACAATATTCCACTCAATGAGGTTTCATCGGCAGATGACGGATCTATCATCGGACAAGATGACGGTTACCTGAATGCCGGAATTGAAGTTAACATCGCCAACATTATCGACATTAGAACAGGTCTGCGCACCGGGGATACACAGCGCAGGTTCAGTTTCGGGGCTGGCATATTCGTAAGTGATTTCTACTTTAATTACGCTTTTCTCCCGTTCCAGGACGGCTTTGGTGTGGCACATGCAGTGAGCCTCCAGTACTACTTCTGAAGAAGGCATGCCTTTGCAAAAGCGTTTGGCTCACGCATCTCTTCTTGAAATCAGATGGGATCTTCGTGGATCTCTTTCCAGAATCGCACCAATGCAACGATCACACCCTTTGCGATGAATATGCTGAAAACCAGGATAAGTCCATACTCCTGGAGGCTCACAACGGCAATGAAATAAAAGATAAACAGATAGACTTTACCACGATTTTGCTGCAGGTGCTGCTTTTTGAATTTGGGTATTTTGTCAAATGGAACCGTGCTTACCATAAGAAGAGACAGAAGCAGGATAACCGGGACTATCACGCTGTTGAAACCGTACTTGAATCCTTCAAATAATTCGGGACTTGGCTGGAATATCAGAAACAGTGCCACCAGCATCATTGCAACGGCAGGAATCGGCAGGCCCTTGAAGTACCCCGGGTCCTCAATCCTTGCATCTACATTAAAGCGTGCCAGCCTCACCGCGCCGCATAGTACAGGAAAAGAGGAAATGATGATTCCAATAAACAGCATTTCATGCAGCGAAAAGCTGTAAAACAAAAATGCGGGAGCAACGCCAAAAGAAACTATGTCACTCAGGGAATCCAGTTCGATACCAAATTCGGTATTGGCATTGGCCAACCGGGCCATAAAGCCATCCATCAAGTCAAATACGGCCGCGATTACGATCAGCCATGCCCCGAACTCAAGTTTCCCCTCATAGATCTGAACCAGTGCCGCGAAACCGCAAAACAGGTTCATAAGCGTAAAAAAACTGGGAACAACGGTCCTTGGGATTGGTTTTCTGAATTTCCTCCTCAAGTGCTGATTTCGCAGCTGTCTTCGTAAAAGTCTTTTTTCAGAATTCATAGCTTCGCCTGGTCACCAGCGTCAGTCAAGTTTTGCGATAATGGTTTCCCCACCAATCGTTTTGTCGCCGGTTTTAACAAGAACCTCCATATCCGCAGGGAGCAGGATATCCATTCTTGATCCAAACTTCATGAGCCCAAACCTGTCTCCAGCCCTGACCTCATCCCCTTCCCGGGTGTGAAACACAATTCTGCGAGCCACCAGACCCGTTATCTGCCGGAAAAACACCTTCAACCCAGACTCATGGACAACTCCAAATTCAGCCCGCTCATTCAGTTCAGATGCTTTTGGATGCCATGCAACGAGATATTTGCCAGGATGATAGGTTACATGCTCAACCTTGCCGGAAACCGGGTAGCGGTTGACATGCACATCCATTATGGAGAGGAATATGCTGATCTGCTTTGCCGGCGCCCCCAGATAGATATCCTCGCGCACCTGTTCTATGGATATGATCTTACCATCGGCAGGCGCAAGAATGTAAGAGCCCTCAGGTATGTTACGTTCCGGGTCGCGAAAAAAGAACAGAGTGAACCCCGAAATAAAGACGGCGACCAGATAAAGAGGCAGTGAAGCGCTGTTGTTGAGCAGCCACCCGATGAGAACGAGGACCAGCGAGAGGAACAGAGCGGCAACTATGACAGGAACACCATCCTTGGCAAATCTCATAAGTTCAATTGACTACGTGCCTGAGTATATCGTTGAATGTAACAAAAATCATGAGACTGATCAGCAGTATGAATCCAATCTGCTGTAGAGCCATGCGAACTTTGATTGAGGGCTCCCTGCGAGTTACGGCCTCATATATAAGGAACATCAGGTGACCGCCGTCAAGCATGGGGATTGGGAGGATGTTCATCAGGGCCAGTGTAATACTGAGAAATGCTGTAAAACTCCAGAATCCAAGAGCCCCACCACGCTCGGTGACATCGGCTGTCACAGATGCAATAGCAACGGGTCCGCCCAGGTTTTCCCGTATGGATATGGACCCGGTCAGCAGCTGGCGAAAACCGTTAATAATCCCCATGAGAGTGTCATGCGCTTGCGAGACGCCCTCCCTCAGTGATGCTAAGAAGCCGAAGCGGATGGTCTCGAAGCCAAAAAACTCGTGCGGATCGACAATGGCAATTCCGATGATGCGTCGCTCGGGATCCGGGGCAATGGCCACATCCATGACCTCACCGTCCCTTTGTATCGTAAACACCATTTCATCACCGCCTGTCTGGATTTTGTCGACCATCTGAAGCCAGAACCCGACCTGCTCGCCATCTATGGCCACGATTTCATCGCCCGGCTGGAGGCCTGCCCTCTCCGCAGGTGATCCGTCTGATACAGCACCTACTTTGCTGGGCAAAGCATTCTGCAGTTCAAGGAACTCCGGGTTTCGGGCAAGATGATCCAGAAAATCATCCGGTGGACGAATGGTGACCATCTCACCGTTCCTGTCCACAGTGAAGCTGAGGGAGCTGCTTGTGATGTCCGCCATGGAGAAGAACTGTCCGCGGCGTATATATTCTATCTCCTTGTTATTGACAGCTACGATGCGGTCACCTGTCTCAAAACCCACTCTTTCCGCAGTCGAGTTCTCAGGTACATAAAGCCCCTTGATATTCTCTGCGGGAATCTGATTGACGCCATGCGAAAAGGTGATGACCGCAAAAATAATGTAGGCAAGCAGCATATTGAAGATGACCCCGGCCGTGATCACGATCATGCGCTGCCATACCGGTTTGCTGCGGTACTCGTAATCCTTGGGCTCGGATTTTGTGAAGCTGTCGTCCATGCTTTCATCCACCATCCCGGAGATCTTCACATAGCCTCCCAGCGGAAGGGCTGAAATGCAGTAGTCGGTGTCACCTTTTTTTATGCCGAAAAGCCTGGGCGGAAATCCGATGGAAAAGCGTTCAACCCGCATCCCGAACAATTTTGCTGCAAGAAAATGCCCAAGTTCGTGTACCAGCACAAGTACGAATATTGCCGCTACAAAAATTAGGATGGTCTGAAGTATACTGAGAATCACTTCCATGAAAAAAGATTGTTGTTAGCATCAGATGGACCGGGCAAACGCACGCGCCTCCCGGTCAACCGCTTCCAGCGACTCTACTGATAACGTATCTGAATTTGTAATATGAGATAAACTTTTGGCCACGATTTCGGAAATCTGAATATACGAAATTTCTTCTTTGAGAAACCTCTCCACGGCCACTTCGTTGGAGGCATTCAGCACGGCCGGAGCGTACCCGCCGGCATCTATCGCTTTAAGCGCCAGCTCAAAGCATGGAAATCGATCCAAATCGACTGGTTCAAAGGAGAACTGATGAGGAACGGTCCAGTCAATCTGGCGGGACGGAAGCGGCCAGCGATCGGGAAAAGTAAGGGCATATTGAATGGGAAGGCGCATATCGGGCAAGCCCAGTTGCGCTTTCATGGAGCCGTCATTGAACAAGACCATGGAGTGTACGATGCTCTGAGGGTGAACCACCGCTTCAATCCGGCTCAGTGGCAGACCAAACAGCCAGTGCGCTTCAATTACTTCCAGACCTTTGTTCATCATCGTAGCCGAATCGATCGTGATTTTGGCTCCCATATCCCAGTTAGGGTGCTTCAGGGCGTCATGGACCTTGGCGTTGTGGATTTTGTCCAAATCCCACGTCCGAAAGGGCCCGCCACTGGCTGTAATGATCAGCTTCTCGATATTTTTGAGTTTTTCACCAGCCAGACACTGAAGGATGGCACTGTGTTCTGAGTCTATGGGGATGAGCCGGTCATAACTCCCGTTCAGGTACGGAGAAAGCAGCTGCCCTCCGACAACCAGTGATTCTTTGTTCGCCAAAGCCACTTTCTTTCCGGCTTTGAGTGCGGTCACCGTGGGCATAAACCCGGAGAAACCGACCAGGCTGTTGATTACTGTGTCGATTTCATTGGCTGTCACAAGGCCCATCAGCTCTTGCTGTCCATATAATAGTTTGGTTCTTTTGTGGGTTACGGCTTCTTTGAGCTTGTCGAAATTTGCTTCGTCTACGAGCACAGAGTATTCAGGCTTGAACTCATTTGTCTGCCTGGCCAGGGTTTCCCAGTTCGTATGGGCCGTAAGGGCGAACACTTCAAGTTTTTCCGGATGGGCACGGACAATATCCAGTGTCTGTGTGCCGATGGAACCGGTGGATCCGAGGATAAGTAATCGTTGTATGTTCACTTTTGCATGAAAAAATTTGAGCCGGCCGTCAATCTTGTTTGTGCAGTTGCGGCGGAGCGCATTGCTTTTATCAAACCGGCATGGTAAGATACCATAAAAAAAAACGGGCTGAAATTGTTCCCCGATCGGATACTTTTTTTCTAAATGGCAACTATGCTATTTGCTTGACAGACAGATCACTGCAAGCATGCGTCCGCTCTTGTTCCCGTCCCTTCGGTGTGAGTGCAAGGTCGTATTCCTAACCGTGCAAGAATCATCACGAGCCACGGATGATTCGGGAATCCCGGTTTTACGCAGCTGATGGAGAACGAAGCCACGCAGATCCACATGTGGCTTGGAACGGGTCCGGTCCACGAATTTGTCCGGAAAGCGGCATGCGACCTCCTCGCCCACCTCAAAGGCTTCGCGTGAGATGCATGGGCTGATATATGTGCGGATCAGATCGGGCTCAGCTCCGATTTTTTCCATTTGGCGAACAGCTTCTGGAATGATCCCGGCAACTGCCCCTCTCCATCCGGCGTGAACAGCAGCCACAACTTTGTTTGCCGGATCGGCAATCAACAAAGCCGCACAATCGGCAACAAGCACTCCGAGGGCCAAATTCGGTTTGTCTGTGACCAGTCCATCAGCATCTCCGGCTATGCCCGCTTTGTCCGTGTACCGCACCTGGCTGCCATGCACCTGTCTGGCCATGCACAATTTCATGTCCTCGGTAAACCCTGGATATTCCGATGCAATTCGTCGATTGTTGTCAAGTGCCTTGAGGGCGTCATCGACATGCTCATGGTTGGTGACGGACTGGAAAAAATCACCTGTCCGCTCAATTTCGCGTGTGATAAATGCCGCTTGCAGCTCCTTTAAATCCGTCCAGATAGTGGGCATCAGGCAGGTGCTCCGTTTTCTTTCAGGGATGAAAGGATCATGCTCCTTGCCAGGTCAAGAGGCATTGACTTGCCGAACCACAACTCGAACGAGCGGGCCGCCTGGTGCAGGAACATGTCGAGTCCGCCTATCGTCCTCGCCCCGTGTTGCCTCGCCTCCACAATCAACCTGGACTCCAGTGGATTATATATTATGTCATAGCAGATTTTTCCCTTTAAAAGAGGCGTCATGGATGAGGGTACGGGTGTGTTTTCCATGTCAGGGTGCATTCCCACCGGTGTGGTATTTACGATCATTTCGGACTTCCGTATGGCATCATCAAGCTGGTCATAGGTAAGCAGGCGGATTTTTTCAGGATGGGCTGAGGCCAATTCGATCTGCGCTTTTTTACGGCTTACAAGGGAGATCATTTGGCAGTCTTGCTCCAGCAGCGCATGGACAATGGCTCTGGCGGCTCCACCAGTGCCAAGAATGGCAGCACTTCTTATATGGCCGTACGACTCCAATGGTTTCATGAACCCGTAGGCGTCGGTGTTGAAACCCTTGAGACGCCGGTTCTTTGGATTGATTACAACCGTGTTGATGGCTCCAATCTTTTTGGCTGTGCCATCAATCTCATCCATCAGGCCAACCATTTTCTCCTTGAGGGGAATGGTCACATTAGCGCCTCTGAACTCCGGGCACGAGAATAGCCTGTGCAGTAATCCGAACTCAGTTTCAGGACAAGAAACTGCGTGGTAACGAACCGGAATACCGTGATAGGCAAGTGAGGCATTGTGTATCCCTGGCGAGCGGCTGTGAGCAACCGGGTGTCCCAATACTGCTGCAAATGGGCTCGAAACGTGCTCGCTTTGCAAAAAGTCGGAGAGAAGCATTCAGGTCTGGGGATGCGTGGTGCGACCGGGTAAAAACGGATAAAAAAAAAGGGGCCTTTCACCCCTTTTTAAATCCTGCCTGAAAAATCAGGCTGTTACTTCCTCTTTTTTCTCGGAAACAACTTCTTCCTTCTCACTTTCATCCTTGAAACTGCCGCTCTCAGCAAGATTCTTGAATTTCTCAAGATCTCCCATGAGCTGATCTGGCAGTTCCTCGATGAATTTCGCCATATCTGAGGAGGGTTCACCAAAGAACGTCCGGTAATCGAGGCTGAAATCTACCCTTGTACGGGAGCCGTTGTTCAGGGGGGTAAAACGGATGGTTCCGGTCTGATTCAGATTACCATTGATGGTGATCCATGCAAAACGGGTGTTACGCAGATCATCAATTATATTGGTGGTCCACCGGAATTCTTCTCCACCAATTTCAGTTACGTATTCAAAAGTCTGCGAGTTGATTTTATTGACCTCCCTGAGCGAGGAGAGAAACTTCGGGAAATCAGTGGGAGAGCTCATCAACTCGTAAACTTTGGCCAAGGGCAGGTCAACTTCAATTCTTTGATGCGCCATAATGTACTATTATACTTCTGTAAAGTTGATTGGTTCGTGTGATTTGCGGCTGGTATCACCGTAGGATTGCACGCAGGACATTCAAGTTGTCGCACAATAAATCAAAAATAAGCATTTTTCGTAACATCAGCAATTGGAAATTTACAGTTTTGTAGCCGTGCCACTCCGTTCCAGGATACTATTTAACACGATTATGCCCATTCTGGCGGCGTTTTTGATGCATTTCCCCTTTGCGACACCAGCTGCATCCAGACCAGCATTGACGGGTGACTACCACCTTCTTTCCGGTGCCACCCTGTCCTCCCGGCCCGAGCTGGTTCCTGGTATTCAGCGCCTTTCCGTAAATCTTGACTACCGGCTTGATTCGGCACGTCTTTTTGTTCGCAATGATTTCCGGAATCGATTTGAAGCATCTTCCGACTCCCTGGAGTGGGCATTTCCAGAGGCATGGGTAGAACTATATTTTAACAGGGGCGACCTGAGGATCGGCCGCCAGGTAATCATGCCGGGTTTGTCCCTTTTTCAGTCACCGGTCAATCGTCTGCAGCCACTGGATTTGAGAAATTTTCTGCTGGAACCAGAACCCGTGCTTCGCCGCGGTACCATCGCAGCGAATTACTCCCTGTATGCCGGAAATCATCGAATCCGCCTCATTGTCACTCCCGTTTTCACAGAAACCCTGCTTCCCGACCCCCAAAACCGCTGGTTTTTCCACATTCCGGTGCCTGGCGGCCTGCCGTTCCGGATTGAGTCCACTCCAAATGACCAGAATGCCCAAGCGGCTCTGCTTTGGAATAATGCAAGGCCCGGCAGATTTGAGCTCCAGGCAGGCGTGCTCTACTGGACCCCTTCCCAACCTGTATATTTTAAGGAAATCCTCTTGCCCGGTCTGGAGAATCCGTTTCATACACCTGAGCTGCTGCTCCAGGAATCCTGGTTTCCAGGCTGGGTGCTTACCGGCGGCCTTTCATGGGAATTTACCCCTAGTTTTACTGCCGTGGCTGAAGCAGCCTGGTTCCAAAAACGGGCTTTCGACAGAATTCCAGAAGAGCTGCTGCTTTTTGACTTGCAAAATCCTGTGCTGATCTCGCTTCCACGCATACTGCAGATTATTGGAGAAGAAGAGGATGGATTCATATCAAAGCACCAGACCATTGAAACCGCGCTTGAACTGCTCTATACCGGAACTTTTTTGACAATAGGGGCGCACTGGAGTGCTCAGATCATCTACGATCCACACCCGGACGTGATACAGGAGTCTGTGTTCCACACTCTCGCAGCTACGGCACGCCGGGATTTTTTCCGCCAACGGCTGCAAAGTGAACTAACCACGGTATTCCAGCCGTGGGGAAGCGATTTCTGGGTCCGCACGGAACATTCCTATGATCTCATGGATAACGTAACCATAACGCTGGGCGCACATTTTTTTGGCGGACCTGCTCCTGAGGCGAACTATGGACATGCAAGTTTCGGTTCCTATCGCAGCAACAGTCTGATATACACCGGGATTCGCTGCTTCTTCTGACTATCAAGAAGCATGCTGACAGCCGGTCTTCACCAGAAATCACCTGCCTTCACTCCTTGAAATATCTTGAGAAGAAATATCTCTCGCCGGTCATCCGGTTTATCCTGTCCCGCCCGAGGACATGGCTTGCCGTAGTGGGCCTGCTTGCCATCCTTGCGCTCATACCGGCTTGGCACATCCGTGCAGATTTCGACCTGGAGGGCTTCTATCCCGAAGATGCGGAAACCATTGTTGCCTATCAGCGGGTTGCTGAAGAGTTCGGGAGGGATGATAACCTGATCATCATAGCATTCCGGCATGATTCCCTCTTCACACCCCGGCATTTGATGCAGGTTCGCGAAATGGCATTCGAGTTGGAAACACTGCCCTTTCTTGTGGATGTGAGGAGCATATGGTCTCTTAACGAGTTTGTGGCCGAGGGCGGGGCATTGAAGGCGCAGACATATCTGGATATTAATAAGCTTCCCTCCCTCCCATCACTGGACAGGAACGCTCCCGGGTGGTCAGAAAACAACAATTCCTCAGAAAATCACCTTGAGCGCATCCGCGACAGAATGCTGGACGATCCATTCGTTGCCGGCACCTATTTGGGATCCGAAGGTACCGCTACTGCGATATACCTGAAGATCAGCGACCAATATAATACATTCTCCAACCGCCGGGAGCTGATCGCCCGGATAAACGAAGTCCTGGAATCTTACCGTTCGGACTACGAATTCAATAAATCCGGTCTCCCATACTTCCGGACACGCTATGTCGAAACGCTGAACAGAGAGATCCTTTTTTATGTCTCCATTGCCTCGCTGCTGATTGTTGCCATTTTGTGGCTGCTCTTCCGAACGATGCTTGGCGTCATACTGCCCATCAGCATTGTATGGCTTACCATACTTTTTGTGACAGCCATTCTTGTGCTCACTGGTGGATTCTTTGAGATCCTGAGCAGCACTATCGCCCCCATACTGTTGTGTGTTGGTGTGGCAGACTCTGTGCACATGCTCTCAAAGTACCAGGACCTTCGATTGCAGAACAAAAGCCGTGAGCAGTCATTGCGTCAAACCATTCTGATACTTGGCACGGCCACACTGCTCACCAGCATAACAACGGCAATTGGTTTCCTCACACTGATGACAAGCAATGTGATGCCAATGCGCCGATTCGGTCTCTATACAGCTGCCGGAGTACTGATTGCTTTTTTGATCACAATATTCGTGCTTCCATCGGTTTTGAAGCTGCTTCGTAATACGACTCCTGTCGAGGACAAAAGCCGCATATTCTTCAGGAAGATCGGATCGCTGCTCTCAAGCACCCACCGCATGGCACGCATGCACCCGCGAAAAGTGGTTATGGTGACCTTGCTTGTGACAATCATTTTCTCTGCGGGGATCACCCAGCTCAGGACAAACAGCCGTGTATTTGACGACATTGGCGAGAACTCGGAGCTTATTCAGCAAAGCCGTTTCCTCGACAAATATCTGGCCCCGCAGTTTCCGCTTGAAATCATAGTGGATACCGGCATGGAAGATGGCGTGTATGACCCAGAGTTGCTTCAACGGATAACATTGCTGGAAAACCACCTCTCTTCCTATGACGAAATTGAACAGAGTGTCTCTTTCGCAACCCTCATGTCCCGCCTGGACAATATCATGCGTGAAAGCGAACCCGGTTCCCTGCCCGACTCCCGACCGCTGATCGCTCAGTACGACCTGCTTCTGGAGATGACCGGAGGCGGCGAAGATTTTGGCTTCAATGATTTCGACAACCGCCAGACCCGGATCATTGCACGGGTTTATGATGCCGGTTCCTGGAGGATCAACCGCATGCGCGCTGATCTTGAGACATACCTTGCCGATCTTTTTCCTGATGAGAACGTTCTCCTGACGGGTTCCACGATACTGTCAGCTGACCTGACGGGTAATATTGTCAAAGCCCTGACCTGGAGTATCGGTCTCGCATTTCTGTTCATCTCACTGGTAATGGCCCTGCTCTTCCGGAACATCAAGCTTGTGCTGATATCTTTGCTGCCCAATCTGATACCACTTCTTGTCACAGCCGGTTTCATGGGATATGCTGGAATCGACATACGTCCGTCCACGGCAGTCATATTCACCATAGCTTTTGGTATTGCTGTTGATGACAGCATTCACTATCTGGCCCGATTCCGTATGGAGACACTGCGCGGCCTTTCACTCGATGAGGCAGTCAAGAACACCACGATCCATACCGGAAGAGCCATAGTACTGACAAGCCTCATACTGCTTGTGGGGTTTGGAGTGCTTGGCACAAGCTCGTTTGAGTCCAACATGCTTATGGGTCTTCTCACCTGCTTGACGATCCTTACTGCTTTGGCAGCCGACCTGATCTTCCTGCCGGCACTCATTTACTGGATGAACCCCGACATTACAGCGGTGGCAACCTCTTCTCAAGATACTCCATTATCGCCAGGAACGTCTCTTCCGGTGAACGCGAAGAATCAAGTGCGACAATACGATCCTCACGAGAGGCAAGAGCATCAAATCCCGCACTGACGCGTTTAAAAAAATCGGCCCCAGCCCGTTCCATCCTATCTTCCTGCCGCACCTTTCTGCGTCGCATATAAGCAGTTTCTGGATCAATTTTCAAGTAAATTGTAAGATCCGGTTCCAGATTCTGAGTTGCCAGTGCGTTCAGTTTTTCGATATCCTGAACTGGGATGACTTGCCTCCCATATCCCTGGTACGCCGTTGTCGAGTCAAAAAATCGGTCCAGGATGACAATGGCCCCTTTCTCCAGGAGCGGCCGGATTCGGGTGGCGACCAGCTGAGCGCGTGCTGCTGAAAACAGAAGCGATTCGGCCAGCGGGTGGATTTCATCTTTGCTGTTCAGCAGGATATCTCGGATTTTTTCCGAAACCGGTGTGCCTCCAGGTTCTCTGAATACGTGAACATCATACCCCATTTCTGACAAACAGGATTTGACTTTTACAATATGCGTGGATTTACCACATCCATCAATACCTTCAAAAGTAATTAACACAGGCTCCTACAGCTGGTTGGCAAATACCGGCATGGGTCTGCCGGACTATGACAGGCTGTGAAGCGGTTTTTTCGGCAGGATCACAGCCAGTACCACGTAAATTACTAAACTGAACCCGTAACTTAAAAAAGCCAGTGCAAAAAGAGCGCGGACTATGGTGGGATCCATATCGAGCCGCTCGGCGATACCGCCACAAACGCCAAAAAGCATTTTTTCATCACGTGACCGATACCACTTCCGGTATGTTTCGAAGCCATATGTATCTTCCTGGGAATCCTGCGATCCACTATCTTTCCCAGAGGAGTGGGCCGACTCCGCCCGCTTCTGTTTCTTGCCTTTTCCTGTCCCAGAGAACGGGCTTTTCGCACTGGTATCCGGACCTTGAAAAACAGATTCCCTGGCTGTTCCAGGGCTTGCATCAACATTTATACCAGGGCTGTTGACCGTGTAATCAGTATCCTCCTGTTTCAGCTCCCAGTCTGAAGCCATATTCCTTTTCCGCACAGACCGTGCCCGGCTTATAAGTCCCAGTCCAATTATCAGCACTAATACAGCTCCAGAGAGCGGAACCAGCTGGAGGATGGATGTGAGGTCGGGACCCACGGGCAGAAAAAACCGCTGAAGCACAAACAGGACTACCAGCAGCAGTATGATAAGACCGGCGCCTCTAGCGAAACGACCCCTCTTGGCACTATCATTGCCCTGGTTTTCATATTCAAAGCTCATGTTGTCAAAGTCATCGTCCGCAGCGTATGATGCCGGGTCCAGATGATTATGCAAATGACCTGTGCCGTACGTTGATTTCATCGTTGTGCCCTGTTTGGGATGTTTGGTTGTACTTTCCGGTGAGTATGGATGGCAGAAAAGGTTTAATAGTCTAGCTGACATCCTCTATGATTGGCATACGGAGAAAAAACCGTAATGTTACCACGGCATCGGTTTGCAATGTGAATCAGATTTTCACGTAAACAAGCAAAACCTGAAAAATCAATATGATCTGCGGGCATAACTTTTGCCAGAAGAGACTGCCGGCAGGCATGAACGCCATATATCACACCAGATTCCAGGTTGCTGTGACTATCTAATCACAGGTATGAATACGCTTATCCGTGACAATCAAATCGACGGGCACATCATGGTCCTCAGCGGGTATCTGATCAAAGATGAACTTTTCAGGAACCAGCATTACCTTTACCGCCCGCCGTGCCTGGCCCAGAAACCGGTCGTAATATCCTTTTCCATAGCCAATCCGGTTCCCACTGCAGTCAGCAGCGAGACCTGGGACCAGGATCAGATCAATATCCTCCACCGGAACCTCCTCTGTACCAGCGGGCTCGGGTATGCCCCATGGGCCGGGTTGTAAAAGTCCCGGATCTTCCACCCTTGTATGAATCATGCCGCCTTCACTGTCGGTCACTTTGGGCATCGCAAGGACTTTACCGGCGTCGATGGCGTGTTGGATAATCTGCACGGTAGGTATCTCCCCTTTTGCGGTTACGCCGTAAAAGCAGTGTACACAGTGTGCCTGCTGGTACCATTCGGACTGCAAAATCTTACTGGCGATGAGGTTGCCAAGTCGTTCCAGCTCTTCTGGTTCCATCTGCCTGCGCCAGGCAAGTACCTGCTTTCTGATATCTTGGCGGTTCATTGCAGATTTCCTGTCAGTGGAAACGTATCACAAAATGCCTGTCAAACAGGGTCACACCCTCTTCATCAAGTTGTTCGAGCAGCCTGTCCCAGATATCCATCCCGATCTTGTTCATATAATAAATAAAGGAGATTTCCCGCTCCTGCAGTCGGTCGTTCGGGAACAGGGCCAGCTTTACCTTTTTAATGCGGTTGATTTGCACTTCCTCCTTCAGCCGGATGGCGTTGACCATCTTCTTCCTCAATTTCTCGATGGATTTCACATGTTCCCTTGTAATGGCGAGGGCATGTTTCTGCAGGCCGGGATCATCCATGCCGATTATTTCTGTCATTTCACCAGTAAGAGTCTCCACCCGTTTTGCCCACGTTTCAAATTGGCCGTCAAGCTCCGGATTGCCATGGGTCCGAAGATAGTGCTGCTCAAGGTCTTCAAGGCGATTTTTGAATTCTGAAAAACGGAAGGGAAGCTCATCCAGAGAGCGCTGCACCGATGGTTCGGCAAGGGTGGCAGACAAACGTGCAGCAATGAAAGGCATATCCATACTGAATAACTCGTATAGCGGCTTCATTTGCCCATAGTAGGCAATCTCAGCAGGACCACCAACATAAGCAGCATTCGGAAGCAATACGTCCTGTATCAGAGGTCGCAGAAAAACATTCGGTGAAAAACGCTCCGGTTCCTTCTCCAAGCGGTCCAGAAGCTGCTCCGTAGTGGCAGAAAAACCCGTATCGGTATTCCAAAGACCATTTTCAAAACGCAGTCGAAGCCTGCCATGTTCATCATCGTGCCAGAAGAGCAGGCTGTCCGTGACCTGTACCTGCTGATGATGCTGGCCAGCGATCCGTTCGCTCTGGCCAATCAGTTTCTCACTGATATCATCCACCATGGTAATTGCCTTTCTTATGCACTCAGATGTGTGTTTTTTTACGGTGTAATCGTTGCTGCCTGCAAACACAAGGCCATGGTGTGAGAACAATCGTGAAAGTAGATGGCCGAAAGCTTCGCGGTAGCTTTGCCCCGGGGCATAGGCCTCGTCCAGCAGAGTAGTCAATTCTGGATTGAAATCCGTTGGCTGGAGCGCTTCGGATACTCCGGACCGAAATGCTTCGAATGCATCGTCCACACGGATCTTTCCGGCGGCATGACGGGCGCAGGTGTCACATGGCAGCGTGATTTTCTTCATTTCGTTGCCTGCGGGCAGGGATACGGCTGCGATCTCGTCAAAGTCATGATCTTCATCAGCGAGCCAGAAAACGGGGATAACCTTTTTCCCGGTATCCCGGCTTAATGATCGCGCAAGATGAATGGTGGAAATGGTTTTGAAGACGGTGTAGAGCGGTCCGCCAAACAGGCTCAGCTGTTGGCCTGTGGTGATAGTCACCGTGTCTTTACGGGCCAGAAGTTCGGCGAGCTCATCTGCACTTCGTCCGTTGAGAAACGGTTTGTTGAATTCTGCAATGATGCGTGCCGGTTGCGCCCGGTCGCCGCGTTCCTGGAATGACTGAACCGCCTTTATGAGATCGTCATAGGTGTGGCGATGATCGTAGAAACCGGTCAGTGACTCGCCATTATCGATATAGTCCTGGAAGAGCTTGGAAAACGGCAAGTCCCGGAAATCCAGTTTTTCAATATCCAATGTCTTGGTTTTTGTGGGTGTCATCCCTTGAGGCGGTTCAACTCATCACGGATTTTTGCCGCTTTTTCGTAATCTTCTTCTGCTATGGCAGCTGTCAGGTTCTTTTCCAGCATCCGGATGCGGCTTTCCCGGCTCGTTGATGATGCAGGTTCTTCCCTGCTTTCCACAGAACCCTGAGGTTCTGCCATGGAGGGACCTTCCTCCTGCTCTTCAACTTGTGGATCTGTCTCGATACCGGCCTCCTCGACGATATGATCCGAGACGAATATGGGGGCATTGAACCTGATCGCAAGAGCTATGGCGTCACTGGGTCGGGAGTCCTGGGTGAGCGTTTCCCCGTTGTTGTCATATACGATCTGCGCATAGAATGTGCCCTCCCTGAGATCATTAATGTAGATCTCTTTCACGAAGGTATTGAAACTCTGGATGATGTTGCGCATCAGGTCGTGTGTCATGGGCCTGGGCGGCTTGATATTCTCCAGCTCCAGGGCAATGGCCTGTGCTTCAAATGTCCCGATTATGATAGGAAGCCTGCGCTTCCCATCCGTTTCATTCAAAATGAGTGCATAAGCTCCGCCGCTGCTTGGACTGGTGGAAAGGCCCAGTATGTCCATCTGAATCTTGCTCAAAACCGCTCTGAATTATATGTTGGGATTAGGGGGTGTTCCGCAAACTGGACGTTCATACATCTGTCAGTGTCAACGATTACACCTTATCGTGTTGTATACCTTGTTAAGGTAATGATTTTTCGCACTCTCTTAAACAGACAAAAGCCCGGAAGCGTTGCCTATGGAGTCAATTCGCTGCAGAAAAGCACTTTTTTTTAAAAGGCCCGTGCATATTGTCTGTTTTGATTGACATTAGCCCATATCGGAAGTAATTTTAGTGCCGAAAATCTGCCTCTTACATATCTCTGAAACGGAAAATGCTCGAACAATACATACCCGTTCTCCTGCTCGTTGCCCTGGCCATTGTAACTGCACTGGCTTTCATAGCTTTATCACGGCTGCTTGGACCAAGGCGTCCGGCCTCAAACAAGCTTGGCGCCTATGAAAGCGGAATGGATCCGGTCGGCCAGGCAAGAGACCGCTACTCTGTCAGTTTCTACATCATTGCCATGGAATTCATCGTATTTGACCTTGAGGTCATATTTATATACCCATGGGCCGTCCGCATGCATGAGTTTGGAGCGGGAACGTTCTGGGCCATGATGCTATTTATTTTTATACTTTTCCTCGGACTTGTCTACACTCTGAAAAAAGGCAGTTTTGACTGGGCTGCCGAACCGCTGCAGGAGAGGAAAAGTCAAGAAAAGAGTTACGAAATATCCTGATAAGCAATTATGAGTCTTGATCGTGTGATGGGTGAAGGATACTTCACCACTACAATAGACGCACTGACCAAATGGGGCAGAGCCAACTCTGTTTGGCCGATGCCAATGGGTCTGGCGTGCTGTGCTATTGAGATGATGGCCTTTGCCGGGCCAAAGTACGATGCGGCCCGCTTTGGCTCCGAGGTGTTCCGGTTCTCTCCTCGCCAGAGTGATGTGATGATTGTGGCCGGGTGGTGTACCTATAAAATGTCGCATGCCATCCGCCGCGTCTGGGACCAGATGCCGGATCCCAAATGGTGCATTGCCATGGGTGCTTGCGCATCCACCGGAGGAATGCACCGATGCTACGGCGTGGTCCAGGGCGTAGACAATTTCCTTCCCGTAGACTACTATATATCCGGCTGTCCGCCGAGGCCGGAATCCATTATTAACGCGATCCTGAAAATACAGGACAAGATCAAAGAGCAACAATCCCTCAAGCTTGACTTTTAGGCACGAATAATGAACACCGATACCAGAGATAACCTGCTTCAGGATATCCAGGAATTCCTTGGCGACGCCCTGATTGATCTGTCCGTGGCGTACAAGCACCCCCTGTTGCTCATTCAGCGGGACCGGTTGCTGGACACCTGCCGTTTTCTTAAAAACACCATGCACTTCATCTACCTGAACGAAATCATCGGAACAGACCGGTTCACATCCGAGGATCGTTTTGAGGTGATCTACCATCTGGTTTCGCTCAGAGACCGCCAGCGGCTTTTCTTGAAGGTCCGGGTTGAAGAGGAAAACCCTGTTCTTCCTACCGTTACCACTATCTGGCAAAGCGCGAACTGGAATGAACGCGAGGTTTTTGACATGTTCGGGATCCGGTTTGATGGTCACCCGGACCTGCGCCGTATCTTCCTTCCCGAGGATTTCAAATACTACCCCCTTCGCAAGGAATTTCCCCTGCTTGGGGTTCCCGGATCCCTTGAAATGCCCAACTCTACACCTGACCACGACTGACGGCCTGTGCCATGATGCAACCCGATCCCACCATACCACGAAAGAAACCCACCTACTTCAAGGAGCACCAGGAGGCACTTTATAAAAGCCTTGAGGATAAGCACGCCACCGTTGAAATCGACCAAAGCGACCCCCTTTCAACACGTATGACGCTGAACATGGGTCCACAGCACCCTGCAACGCACGGTGTGCTTCGCGTACTAATGGAGCTTGACGGTGAGGTGATCACAAAGTGCCGTCTTGATACAGGTTATCTGCACCGCGGGATCGAAAAGATGGCGGAGAACAAGACCTACCAGGAATTCATGCCTTACACGGATCGCATGGACTACCTCTCCCCTTACAGCAATAACGTTGCGCTCTGCCTTGCCGTTGAGAAGATCGCCAAAATTGAAGTACCCGATCGTGCCACCTATATCCGTATGATATGCTGTGAGTTAGCGCGTATTTCCTCACATCTTTTATGGCTTGGAACCATGATCATGGATGCGGGTGCTCTTTCGTTCTTCCTCTGGACGTTTCGTGAACGGGAAAAGATTTACGACATCTTCGATGAAGTCGCCGGACACCGTTTTACCGTTTCCCACTCTCGCATTGGTGGTTTGAACAATGACTTCACGCCTGTAGCAGAAGAAAAAATCCGGAAATTCGTGCGCGAGTTTCCCGATGAGTTGAAAGGCTGGCACAAAATCCTTGACCGCAACCGGATTTTCGTTGACAGAAATAATAATGTTGGAGCGATAGGACACGAAGAAGCGATCGCCATCGGTTTGGCCGGACCGTCACTCAGGGCAACAGGCATTGCATATGACATCCGCACTTTTGAGCCCTACATGTTCTACGATCAGATGGAATTCATGGTGCCAACGCGGACCGAGGGCGACAATCTGGCCCGCTACTACTGCCGCATGGAAGAAATGGCCGAGTCCATACGGATCATAGAGCAGTGCTTTGAAAAAATGCCCAGAAAAGGTCCCATACGCACAGATGACGCCAAGAAAAGCTATCCGTCCAAGGATGAGGTTTACTACTCCATGGAAGGGCTCATCCACGATTTCATGATGACCGACACCGGCGTCTGTCCTCCGGAGGGCGCCGAAAGTTATAATGCCATCGAAGCGCCAAAAGGCGAGCTTGGTTTTTACATCCAGAGCGATGGCACCGGGCATCCCTGGCGCCTGAAAATTAAATCCCCGTCCTTCAGCAATTTGCAGGGACTAGAAACAGTATTAGACGGAGAAATGGTCGCCGACACGGTTGTCATAATTGGCGGGTTCGATCCGGTAATGGGAGACTCAGATAAGTAATCATGGCTGAAACCTACACTTTTGACGCCAAAGATCTCGCAGAGATCAAAAAACTGATCGAAAAATATCCTGAAAAGCAGGCGGCCGTGCTTCCTGTACTCTGGTATGCGCAGGACAAGTTCGGACACTCCGATCCATCAGTGCAAAAGCTGGTATCCGAGACGCTTGACGTACCGGAGGCACACATTCGGGGCGTGGTTTCCTTCTACACCCAGTATTATGAGAAGCCAATAGGCAGAAATGTCCTCGATGTCTGCACCTGTCTGAGCTGTCATGTGTCGGGTGGATACGACATGCTCCACTATCTGGAGGAGAGGCTGGGAATCAAGGCTGGTGAGACCACCCCGGATGGTGAGTTCTCTCTGCAATCCGTGGAATGCCTTGGTGCTTGTGGTTACGCACCCATGCTGCAGGTCACCAACGACAAGTTCGTGAACCATCTGACCCGCGAGAAAATAGACAAACTGCTGGAGGATCTCCGGGCTGGAAAAGAGCCGGAATTTGAATCGAACCCCATGCCCCAACACCAAAAAGAGTCCTGATATCTGCATGAGCACCGACTGGAAATCATACAAACCCCTTCTTGTCCCGGCCATTCCGGACCTGCATGAAATCAAGGTCTATGAGAAAAATGGTGGCTACAAGGCGCTGAAGAAAATCCTTTCTGACAAAAAGAAGTGGAATCCCGCCAATGTGATTAATGAAGTAAAGACTGCCAACATACGCGGACGAGGCGGTGCGGGTTTCAATGCAGGACTGAAATGGTCGTTCATGCCGGAGCCGGATGGGAAACCACGCTATCTGGCCTGCAACGGGGACGAATCAGAGCCGGGTACCTTCAAGGATCGCAAAATCTTTGAATTCAATCCGCATCAGTTCATTGAAGGTGCCATCATTGCCGCCTACGCCATGCAGATTGAAGTCATCTACGTCTACATTCGCGGGGAATACCGCCCCTTTGTCCAGAAACTCCAAAAGGCCATAGATCAGGCCTACGACAATGGCTACCTGGGCAAAAAAATCCAGGGTTCTGATTTCAGTGTGGAGATGTACACCCACATGGGTGCCGGTGCCTACATTTGCGGTGAAGAATCCTCTCTCATGGAATCACTTGAAGGAAAAAGAGGATACCCAAGAGTCAAGCCGCCCTTCCCGGCGCAACGCGGACTCTGGGGGCGTCCCACCACCATCAACAATATCGAGACGCTTGCCAATGTTCCGCTGGTGATCAACAACGGCGCCGAATGGTATCTGAGCATCGGTCCTTCCACGCATCCCGGTCCGGTGCTGTACGGCATATCGGGCCATGTCAATCGTCCCGGCGTATATGAATATCCTGCCGGCATGAACATCATGACCCTGATCAACGAAGTTGCTGGTGGCGTCAGAGGCGGTAAAAAGCTGAAAGCTCTGATACCGGGCGGATCATCCACACCTCCACTCCGTGCGGACATGCTCGACGGGGTCAGCATGGATTCCGATTCCCTTCGCCAGGCCGGTTCCATGATGGGAACGGCGGGCATGGTGGTATTGGATGAGGACACGGATATGGTGGAAGTAATCTGGAGGATTTCCTACTTCTACGACCATGAATCGTGCGGACAATGCACCCCTTGCCGTGAAGGAACCGGGTGGCTGCAGAAGACACTTCGTAAAATCATGGAAGGCAACGGCGAGATGAGGGACCTCGACATCCTCCTTGCCATTTGCCACGGAATGGAAGGCCGCACCATATGCGCATTGGCCGATGCCGCCGCCTGGCCAGTACGCTATTCCATTGAGCGGTTCCGGGATGAATTTGAAAAGAAATGCAAGAAAACGGTCTACGCCGTCGCCTGATGTACCATCATAAGCTCAGCCATGCCTGAAATTTTCATAGATAACAAACGATTCGAATACGAAGAGCCTGGAAAGGTCCTGCAGTTCATGCTGGACAACGGCCTGGACCTCCCCTTTTTCTGCTACCATCCCTCCTTGTCCATACCGGCCAACTGCCGCCAATGCATCGTCAAGGCCGGCATGCCCGTATTCGACCGTGAAAAAGGAACATTTGAAGTTGATGAAAACGGAGACCGTGTCATCCGGTTTTTTCCAAAACTGATGACCGCCTGCAGTCTGGACCTGGCTGACGGCATGGTAATACACACACATCACACCGATGAACTGGTAAAGCAGGCTCAGGCTGACAATCTTGAGTTCATTCTTATCAACCATCCGCTTGACTGCCCAATCTGCGACCAGGCCGGCGAATGCCCCCTCCAGATACTGACCTACAAATACGGTCCCGAAGGCAGCCGGTTTGAGCACAAAAAGGTTCACAAGCCCAAAGCCATCCAGCTGGGCCCCCGTGTGATCCTGGACGCCGAGCGCTGCATCAACTGCACCCGCTGCGTTCGTTTCACGGATGAAGTGAGCAAAACACATCAGCTTACCATCATATCGCGCGGTGACAAGAACTACCCGATGACCGCCAACGGGCAGACATTTGACGATCCCTACTCACTAAATACCGTGGATATATGTCCGGTCGGCGCGCTCACATCGGCCGACTTCCGGTTCCGGGCCCGTGTCTGGGAAATGAACCAGACCCCCAGTGTGGACATAACCAACGGCAAAGGGTCCAGCACCTGGCTCTGGACACGTGACAACCTCGTACTGCGGGTGACTCCGCGATTCAACGAAGCCGTCAATGACCACTGGATGCCGGACGCCGGTCGCCTTGCCTACCGAAAATTCAATGAAAACCGGGTTTCGCGTCCTCACCTTCGTCCCGATGATTCCGAACAGGTGCGCACATCATGGAACAACGCACAACTCACAGTGCTCGAAGAGATTGAAAAGGTGGATGCAGATGACATCCTGATCATCGGCAGCCCTCATGCATCGGTGGAGGACAACTACTCCCTGCGTGCTTTCTTCAGCAGCAAGGGTGTCTCGAAGTTTTATTTTGTTCCACACGTGGTTCCCGGCTCTGGCGACGGGTTCCTGATATCCGACGACCAGGCACCCAATACCAACGGCGTGCGGGCACTTGAATTCGAGGAGATTAATGACAAAAAACTCATAAAACTCATCGAAACAGGCAAGCCCAAGCTAATTGTAATCCTGGATGACGATCTGATTGGCCGCACATCGCTGACCATGGATCATTTGAAGCAATCATGGACCGTTGTGATGGCAACCAATCACAGCGAGACCACCCGTGCCGCCAACCTGGTCATACCGGTAACAACTGCCGCCGAACATACCGCCTCCTATGTAAATGTGGACGGGCGCATACAGCGTACCGTACCTGCCAAGGAGACCCTTTACACCAATCGTCGTCTCAATCTGGAAATGTCCATGGGGCGGCTCGACCACTACGGTACAAAATTTGACAACTGGGTATCGGACTCCAACCGTGTTGACTGCATTCCTGCCTGGGAATTCCTCGTCAGGCTTGATGCAGACCGCGACACCCCCGAATGGGTGTCATCCAGGCAGATCCTTGATGAAATTGCCGACTCCCACCCCGCATTCACCGGTGTCACTTATGAACGAATGGACGATGAAAACGGCATTCAACTGAAACTGGAACAAGTCTCGGAAGCTAAAACGGTATAAATGGATCCTCTACTTTTTTCAATACTGGTCATGTTAGCCGTAGTGCTGCTGTTCCTGCTCCCATCAGCAGCGGTGGCCGTATATGCGGAGCGCAGGGTTTCGGCATTCATCCAGAACAGATATGGTCCCAACAGGGTCGGTCCGCTGGGATTGTTCCAGCCATTCTCGGATGTGATCAAGCTGTTTTTGAAGGAGGATATCGTCCCTGCCAAAGCCAACCGCTTCCTCTATACCCTGGCGCCCATGATACCGGTGAGCACCGCCATCATCACCGTTGCCATTATCCCGTTCAGTGAATATGTCTATATTACAGACCTGAACGTGGGTGTCCTTTACCTCCTGGCCGTCGCATCCCTGGCTGTATACGGAGTCACTCTTGCGGGATGGGCATCCAACAGCAAGTATTCCCTGCTTGGCGGACTCCGCGCCGCTGCGCAGATGATCAGTTACGAACTACCCATGGGGGTGGCCCTGGCATCTGTCATCCTCTTTGCCGGATCGCTAAGCCTTCTGGAAATTGTCCATTCGCAGGAGCTCTGGTGGAACATATTCCGCAACCCCATCGGCTTTTTCATTTTCACTATTGCGGCTTTCGCCGAGGCGAACCGCGCTCCATTTGACCTGGTCGAGGCCGAACAAGAGCTTGTTGGCGGCTTCCACACCGAGTACAGCTCCATGAAGTTCGGAACATTCTTCCTTGCCGAATACATGCACGTGGTGATTGGAAGCATGCTTATCACCGTTTTCTTCTTCGGCGGATACCACCTCCCGTTTGCCGGCTACTGGCTTCCCGAAATGAGTCCGGTCTGGAAGGCGATCCTTGACATCCATGTGTTCATCCTCAAGACGGTATTCTTCTCATTCGTCTTCATCTGGGTGCGCTGGACGTTGCCGCGCTTCAAGTTCAACCAGCTCATGCGGCTCGGCTGGACGAAATTGCTTCCGCTGGCGATCCTCAATTTTGTCGTAATTGCCATCATTCTTTACTACCTCCCCTCATCCTGAGAGGAAGGTTTATAAAAGCTTGGCGTTGGCCTGCAAGTCTGGTACAGGGTGACAATGGGACTGGCCAGCCTTTTGGATTTGCCAGAGAATAACCGGGACCTTGCAACCGTTTTCACATGTTGCAATCCTGTTTGATACATGACCGAAAAAACACCATCTGATATCATTCGCAGCAACAAAGCCCGAAGTGTGGCCTTCCACACGCTTGGATGCAAGCTGAATTTTGCCGAAACATCCACTCTCAAGCGGCATTTCAGCGGGAGGGATTTTTCCATTGTTCCATTTGAGCAGAAAGCGGATGTATATGTTATCAACACCTGCTCGGTGACTATGGACGCCAACCGGGACTGCCGAAAGGTCGTTCGTCGTGCCCAGCGTCAGAATCCCGAAGCTTTCATTGCCGTCACGGGCTGTTACGCCCAGCTGGAGCCGGACGAGATCGCTGCCATTGAAGGTGTTGACCTTGTGGTTGGCGCCCGGGATAAATTCGATATCTTTTCTCTCGCCGGCAACTTCGAAAAACCGGACCGGACCATCATCCACCGAACCGATGTCAATGAGGCTTTCGATTTCCACCATGCGTTTTCAGCAAACGACCGAACCCGCGCATTTCTGAAGGTGCAGGACGGATGCGACTACAAGTGCAGCTTTTGCACCATACCGCTTGCCCGTGGGAAAAGCCGAAGTCCCTCCGTTGATGAAATCGTGGCCAATGCCCGCAACGTGATAGACGATGGGTACCGCGAAATAGTTCTGACCGGGGTTAATGTTGGCGATTTCGGCAGTCACAATGGCGAGACATTCCTGGATCTTCTCATGCAGCTTGATCGGCTTCGTGGCCTGGAGCGCATTCGCATATCCTCCATCGAACCCAACCTGCTCTCTGATGATATCATCTCGTTTGCAGCGCAGTCAAATACCGTACAGCCCCACTTCCACATACCATTGCAGAGCGGATCGGATGAAATCCTGCAGAAGATGAAACGGCGGTATCGAACCGATCTGTACCGGCGGCGTGTGGAGACCATACGCAACGTCATGCCCCATGCCTGCATCGGCGTGGATGTTATAACCGGCCATCCCGGCGAATCCGACGCGCATTTCCGGACAACAATGGACTTCCTCAAGTCGCTTCCTGTTGGATATCTGCACGTCTTCACCTATTCCGAACGGCCCAACACCACCGCTCTCGGGATGAGCCACCACGTCTCACCGAAAATCCGCAAAGAAAGGACGCACAAATTGCGCCGTATTTCCGAGCAGAAACGGTTCGATTTTGACAGTAGTCATTTGGGAACAATCCGGCCCGTACTTTTTGAACAGGAGTTAGAGGATGGCAGGATTTTGGGCTGGACAGACAACTACATTCGCGTGTCGATGCCCCATGATCCAGCGCTGGTGAACGAGATTGTTCTTTGCCAGCTTGATGACCGCGAGCCAAACAAAGCCGTTCGGGGAAGCATCGCTGCATCCGAATTATCTCATAAAGCATCCATAACGCCCCGGATCACAATCCAACAACCGGTAAGTTGAGCTATGTCGCAGAATAGAGAACCTGAGAACAAGTTGACCAGTGGAAACAGGGAGAAAAGTGCCAGCGGTGATGATGCCGATCGTGGCGCCGACCAGCCGGATTCCGACACGCTCTTCCAATCGGTCCGAAGTTTCCTTATGCAGGAGAAAGAGACATACGGAGATTTCAAAGTGCCAGAACTTGAGGATGCAGGCTCTGGCATAAGTCAAGAGTCATCGTACAAATTGGACGAAGAAACGCTAAACCTTGACGAACCTCTTGCCGGCTACAGCAGTGCCGCGGTTTCCGGATCATCAGCAGAAAAGTCGTTGCCTGAAGACGGTTCATCCACCGGAAAGGAGATGCTGGAATCGGGTCCGGCTGCAGCACAGACCCTGGAGGAACTGTTAGATATCTGCCTGTCTGCCGAGGTCCTTCGTACTGACCTGGCCGATACCAGGTTGGTATTCGGTACTGGAAATCCGGATGCTGATCTCATGCTGATTGGCGAAGCACCGGGCTTTCAGGAGGACAAGGAGGGCGAACCGTTCGTTGGCAGAGCAGGCCAGCTGCTCAACAAGATCCTTGAGGCCATATCTTTTCGCAGGGAGGATGTGTACATCGCCAACATTCTCAAACACAGGCCACCAAACAACCGGGATCCCCTGCCTGAAGAGCGTGACCGAAGCCTTCCCTACCTCTACCGGCAGATTGAACTCGTCAATCCCAAGTTGATTCTCTGTCTTGGGCGCATATCGGCCCAAACCCTGCTCAAAACCACGGAGCCGATGAAAAACCTTCGGGGAAGGTTCCATCCTTTTTCCGGTGGGATGGAACTCCTGGTGACCTTCCACCCTGCCGCATTACTGCGAAATCCGGCATGGAAGCGTGATACCTGGGAAGATGTGAAGCTGCTTCGCAGGCGATATGACGAATTGACGGGCTGAAGGTGCTGATTTTTTCAATTCGGATAAAGCAGACTTCGCGTTTTTTTTATACCTTTGCAATCCGGCCTGGCTTCTGTTCCGGCACACGAGGAAGCAGTACCAGAAAGCTTAATCGTCCCTGAAAATGTAAGTGCGCCAGTCATTTAATCCGTTGATTGCATCCAGTACCACCATCCGTTATGGCAAAAAATCCACAAAACAGATCAAGCCAGACCGACAGCTACACACAACTTGAGTCACAAGGACGCATTCCTCCACAAGCCGTAGAGATTGAGGAGGCCGTTCTCGGCAGTATGCTGATCGAAGAGCAGGCAGCCTCGGTAGCCATAGAGATGCTGGAGGTGGATGACTTTTACAAGCCTGCCCACCGGCAAATATTTGAAGTGCTTACCAAGTTGTATGAGCGGGATAATCCACTGGACCTTCTTACGGTGGAGAATGAGTTGCGTGATCAGGAGCTACTTGAAACCATCGGCGGAAGCAGCTACCTCACGGACCTGACCAGGTCAGTGAGTTCGGCGGCCAATATCGAATATCACTGCCAGATCATAGCTGAAAAGGCGCTTAAAAGGCACCTCATTCTGAGTTGCTCGGACATCATCCAGAATGCTTACGACAACACAAGCGACTCGTTTGAAGTGCTGGATGCCGCCGAGCAGAAAATCTATGAGATCACAAACGCAAAAGCGCGCGGCGGGAACAGGCCACTTGTCGAAATCCTCAAGACAACAATTTCCTATCTGGAGGAGATCCGGGGAAAGAAACAGGGAATAACCGGAGTTCCGACGGGTCTGGACGTCGATGGCCTTACAGCCGGCTGGCAGAAAAGTGACCTCATCATCATTGCGGCACGGCCATCTATGGGTAAAACGGCGTTCACGCTCACAGTTGCCCGAAATGCCGCTCTCAACCAGGATCCGGACAAAAGGACACCGGTGGCCATTTTCAGCCTTGAAATGTCCGATCAGGCCCTTGTTCAGCGATTGCTGACAATGGAAGCCCGTGTTGACGCCCAGAAAGCCCGTACCGGCAAGCTGGATGATAACGAATTCAAAAAACTGCTGGAGGCGGCCGGACGACTGCACACCGCTCCGATTTTCATTGATGACACGCCATCCATCAGCATCATGGAGCTGCGTTCCAAGTGCCGCAGGTTAAAAAGTGAACACGAAGTGGGACTGATCATTGTCGATTACCTGCAGCTCATGACTGGAATGCAGAACGACCGGCAGAACAGGGAGCAGGAGATTGCCGGCATTTCGCGTGGCCTCAAGGCGCTTGCCAAGGAGATTGATGTGCCCGTTATTGGACTTTCTCAGCTTAGCAGGGCTGTGGAACAGCGTGGCGGCGACAAGCGTCCGCAGCTCAGCGACCTTCGGGAATCGGGGTCTATCGAACAAGATGCCGACGTGGTCTGCTTCCTGTACAGACCGGAGTACTATAAAATAACGACTGATGACCAGGGCAATTCGACAGAAGGTGTCGCCGAGCTTATCGTCGGGAAACAACGGAATGGCCCCGTTGGCACAGTAAACTTGCATTTTGTAAAACAATATGCCCGTTTTGAGAATCTTGCGCGTGCTTATGGCGATACACCCTACCTGGCATCAGATCCTTCAGAGGGTGCAGAGCGTCTGACCGAGGTGAGTAAGGATGGCGAAACAGAAGAGAAGCGTGCCCGAAAGACGGGGTTCACCCCTCCTCCTGATGACGAGAAAAGTCCGTTCTGATTCTTTCAAACATGTCGTCGTACTTCTCTATGATCCGGCTCCAGTCAAGGTCGCGGTTTACAGACTGAAGTGTGGGAAGCGGAAGTCTCTTGTACGTGCCATCCAGAAGTTTTTTCATTTTCCGGAACAGGTCCGTTTCATCGTCATAGAATACCGGTCCGTGCAGCAAGGGTTCCTGGAGTGTGCGGGGAATCAGTTCGGGATAGGTCAGATCTCTTGGCAGGATGGGATGACAGCCGCAATAAACGGCTTCCATTATTGCCGTACAGAAGAATTCGTGCTGCGATGTGGAGACAACAAAATCCCCCTTCTGCAGCAAATCGGAATACACGTCAGTGTTCTCAACAAAACCATAGTGCAGTATCCGGCTGCCATAACGTTTCCAGGCCTGTTCAAAGAGTTCGGCATGATCATGGTGATGATCTCCGGCAAGGATCAGATCAAATGCACACTCGGCATCGTCAAGTTTGTCAATGACCCTGAAGAATTTTTCCGGATCCTTGTCGAAAGACCAACGCTGGTTCCAAACAATAACAGGCCGCTGATTTGGCCTTCGAAGCCTTCGCTTTTGGACGGCTTCATCAAACACTTTCAGGTCAAGGCCCGGATACAAAAGATCTGATTTGGCGGCAATCCTGCCCAAGGATTCGGATTGCTGGTAGTCGGGAAAACGGGCCAGGAGTCCAGGAAGTGCATCCAGAAATGTTTTTTTATGAAAATTGGAATTGAAAAAGACATAATTCGCAGCAAGGACACTGAGATAATTGATATAACAGTAGGTAATGTCGCGCTCTTCTGATTCCGGAACAGGCTGGGTCAGCTGGTTTTCATGCATGTATAGCACGGTGGGTACATGGGCAAACCGCGGATTGGTAAGAGCGATGAATGCCGGGAGATTGGTCATGCTGCTGGCAAAAACCAGATCGATATCCTCCCGTATTGCTCCTGTTTTTTCGGCAAGTGTCACAGCTCCGCCGCTCATGCGCCACTTCCAGTGGCTCCCTTTCATGGTAACGGTGAAGATGCGATGGCGAGAATAACGCTGCAACCCTTCCATGAATGCACGGTGCGATCCTCCAAGAAATGGCTCAACCAGCAGGATATTCATGCGGAATCAATATGCAAGGTTCCAGTTTTCTTCGAAAACATCATCATGCTGGATGACCTCTTTCTCCTGGAGATATTCCAGTATCAAATCAGCAACAGAACGATCAATGGTCATAAGGACTGGTGCCTCCTGAAGCATATCAAAGCCGCCACCACCCTCAGCCCGGTAAGAGTTTACAGCCATGGTGAATTGGTCATTTGCAGACACGGACTCACCATTATGGGTAAGCAAGGTTACACGCTCCCCTGACGGGTTTCTGAGATCAAGCACATATTCGATGCCTGAAAGCATGTCAAAATTGAAACCGGGCCATCCCCTGTTCACAACCGGCCTGCCCTGCTCATCGGTGTCACTTGTGTAATATTGCGATGTGTGTTCCAGAAAACTTCGTATCTGTGCCCCTGTCACCTCAAGTTTGTAGAGGGTGTTGTAGAATGGGTACAGCAGTGCAATATCACCCCTGGTAATGGGGCCGGTACCAAAGGTGACAGAAGTGTTGAAGGCAGCTGCCGCCGAGATCTGTGCGCCTGTTTGCTCGATTTGCACCTTCTGGATCAAGTCAATGATTGGGGTGTCCTTTCTGCGTGCATCGCGTGCTGACCATTCATCATTGGTCATGGCCACGGGCTCCGTTACAAATGCGACGACGTCATTGTGTTCATCCAGCGTTAGTCGAACTATGTCAGGATGCTCTTCCACCTTCTCAACAGAGTGGTTGGCCGTCGAAACAGCGGCTACACGAATCTGGCCATCTTCGTCCATTACCAGCTTCAGTTCGGCTAATCCCAGATGCGAGGCCCACCGACCGGGTTGTATGACACCGACAGGTCTTCCATCAGTGCCCTGCAGACGGACATCGTCAATGGCACGGTGCGTATGCCCAAGGACCAGCAGGTCCACACCAGGAACCTGCTCACCCACGGCCCTCCCAAAGTTCTCCTCACCGAGATCATCCCGGTGATAGCTGGTGCCTCCATCCAGCCCGGTATGAGCCAGAATAATCACCACATCGGCCTCATGCTCTTCGCGTGCGTGAGCAGTAAAGCGGTGTGCCGCTTCCAGTCCGTCACCAAAATCGAGTATTCCTTCGACACGGGGCCTGTCCCATACGGCTGATCCAGGAGTGGTAAGACCAATGACGGCGACCCGTACCCCTGCAATATCCCGGATCACATAAGGCTGATATGCAGGTTCAAGCGTTCCGTGACGGTAGATATTCGCACCAATAACAGGAGTTTCTGTCATTTCGATTTGCCGGTCCAGATACTCCAGCCCGAAATTGAACTCATGGTTGCCCAGAACGATGGCATCAAACCCCATGTGGTCCGTGACTGCAAGAAACGGAACGTGGCGCTCTTGCGGATCATGCATGGCAAAGAATTCTGCAAAGGGATTTCCCTGAAGCCAATCACCTGCATCCAGCAACATAGTGTGTTCATGTACGGAACGGACAGAGTCCACAAGAGTGGCGACTTTGGACAGTGCGTAACGGGGTTCTTCCCTGTTCCGGTAGTAATCCCAGGCTCGCACACGGCCATGTACATCTGTTGTCGCCATCACGGCAATGCGCACGGTATCCCCGGCTTCAAAAGAAACCGGTCTTTCACGTGGATACTCACGGGCGCATCCCGGAAGACCAGACATGACAACAAACATGGCCAATAACACCCACGCAGTCACTACTTGCAAGCGTCCTGATCTGCCTGAAAACACCGCCATGTCGGTTTTTAGGGCTAAATCGCTCGCCAAATCACCAACAAGAACTCTCATTAGCTTCAGATTACCGTGCCGTCCTTGATAACACCGTTCTTCTCAACCACCACTATACCTTCAACAATGGAGTAATTATCGTTGCGGGTGTCCTCAAGATGGTCGCCTCCAATAATTTTTACATTGTGACCAATTCGGGCATTTTTGTCAATGATGGCACGTTCAATATGACAGTTTGAACCAATTCCACGTGGGGGCATGTCAGGATTGTGTTCCTGAAATTCCTCTATGGTTGGATAAAAGTCGTTACCCATGACTATGGATTCCTTGATGACGGTGCCATCTCCGATCCGGGCCCGGATACCGATTACCGAGTGGATGATGGATTCTGCCTCAATGATACATCCTTCCGCAATCAGCGACCTGTCCACGCTGGAACCGAACATTTTGGTAGGCGGCAGCAAGCGAGGTCTTGTGAAGATTCTTTTACCAGTAGCGTAAAGATCGAATTGTGGAAGAGGATCGGCCAGCTCAAGATTCGCTTCGTAGAACGATCTGATAGTCCCGATATCCGTCCAGTATCCGGTGTACTTGTAACTGGCAACCCTCATTTGTGAGGTGATGGCCTTTGGGATGATCTCTTTACCGAAATCGAGAGCCTCCGGGTTTTCATTGATCAGGTTCCACAGTGCATCCTTGTTGAAAATATAAATCCCCATGGAAGCCAGATAGATTTTACCCTGTGCTTTCATTTCCTCAGGAACATCTGACTCCCATCCTTCAAGTTGTTCCAGCGGCGGTTTTTCTATGAAGCTGGCTATCATGCCATTATCATCGGTTTTCAATATTCCGAAACCTGTTGCGTCATGGGCATTCACGGGGATAGTCCCGATGGTGATCTCTGCGTTGTTCTGGTCGTGGGCTTTCATCATTTCCCGATAGTCCATCTGGTACAGCTGATCACCAGACAGGATCAGAATTTTGTCGGCCCGGTGGTTTTGCAGGTAGCGAAACGTTTGCCTGACAGCATCCGCTGTTCCCTGATACCACTGATGGGAGCTTGGAGTCTGTTCCGCCGCCAGGATATCAACAAAACCTCTGGAAAAATGGTCAAAGTGAAACGTGTTTTTAATGTGCGAATTCAGTGAGGCGGAGTTGAACTGGGTAAGGACATATATCTGGCGGATTTCCGAATGAAGACAGTTTGAAATAGGTATGTCAACAAGGCGGTATTTCCCCCCTACCGGGACTGCTGGTTTGGATCTGTTTTTAGTTAAGGGGAACAATCGGCTTCCTGCTCCTCCACCCAAAATCACTGCAATCGTTGAATCCTTCATGATCACTTCTCCTTGATTAATGATGTGTAAAGGTTATGATACTTTTTGGCCGAGCTGTGCCAGGAAAAATCTTCTGTAATAGCTCTTTTTTGGAGATTTTCCATCAGGTGTTTGTCATGGAATATGGTAGTCGCCCTGCTGAGTGCGTTGTATGCATCATCCAGGTTGAAATGATCAAACACAATACCATTGCCGTCGGGCACAGAAAAATCCTTTACCGTGTCTTTCAGACCACCGATGTTCCTGACAATCGGCAGCGTTGCATACCTCATGGCATACATTTGATTGAGACCACACGGTTCAACCCTTGAGGGCATGATCAGGAAATCACTGCCGGCGTACATGCGGTGCGCCAGTTCTTCATTGTAGGATAGCGAGGCGTCAAAAAAGTTCACATAGTGACCCTTCATTTCCATAAACCGGTTGTGAAGCCAGGGTTCACCGGTTCCAAGCATCAGGAAACTTCCTTTGAGGCCGGTCTCAAGATAACGGATGATGAGATCAGGCAGCAGGTCTGCTCCTTTTTCGTCAACCAGCCTTCCAATAAATGAAAAAAGAGGCAATTCAGGATTGAATCCAAATTCTTCGCAGATCCATTTTTTGTTCTTTTCCTTACCCGTGGCAAAATTGTCCTGGCCAAAATTTTCCACGACCAAGGGATCAGTGGATGGGTCCCAAACATCGGTATCAATTCCATTGATGATGCCAAGAGACTTCTGTTTTTCATAAGAAAGCAGCGGCTCGAGCCCTTTGCAAGAATGTTGGAGCTCATCCAGATAAGAATCAGAAACCGTGGTAATACTCCAGGCAGTGCGGATTCCTGCCGAAAGGGCGTTCATGCGCCCATTCCAATAAAGAAAGCCTTCACGTTCGGGATCGATTTTCGGAAGCAGGTATTTTTTTCCGGGATCGTACCACCCCTGATAATGACCATTGTGGATGGTAATGATTGAGGGGATGGACTTGAACTCGTGGTAGACCGGAGAGCTGGTCATCAGAAACGGGATAAAGGCCGTATGATGATCGTGGCAATGGATGATGTCCGGTTTCTTGCTGAAGGATTTAAGCCAGTCAAGAACTGCGATCTGGAAGGAAGCAAAACGCTCAAATTCATCCCAGTAGGCATAATCACTGTATGAATCAATATAAATGCCACTGCGGTCAAGACGGCCGGGTATATCCACAAGGTAGAGAGGAAACCCAAGGACCCCTCCTGCCTCCATGACTATCCTGTAATCAAATTTCTCGTCACCCATTTTTGCAACACCGCTGTGGACGACATTCTGCTGATGATTGCGCACCCACTCGTTATCAAAACGGGGCATGACCACCCATGAGTCGACATCAAACTGCTGCAAATATTTTGGAAGGGCTCCAACTACATCAGCAAGCCCCCCTGCTTTGGCTACTGGATAACATTCGAAGCTTATATGAAGTACCTGCATGTGAAACTTTTCGCTGAGATGTACGTATCGATTTTCTTTGATTTTAAAACATGTATCTAAACACAAGGCCATCCAGTCGCACTTATGTTTCCATGATACATTTTACAAGTATATAAGAAATTCAAAGACTATCTTACAAACTTTATTTTCCTGATTTCTGACTAATTCCCACAACTCCAACAGTGATAGTTCATGATTGACAGCATCGTCGAATTCCAGGGTGTTACCAAACAGTTCGGTGACTACAGGGCCGTTGATAATGTGAGTTTCGAAGTCAAAGTGGGCCGGATTTTTGGTCTTTTAGGTCCAAACGGGGCTGGAAAAACCACGAGTATCAGGATGCTAACGAGCATTCTGAAACCTGATTCCGGTGCTATCAAGGTTTTCGGGATCACGGCGGGGCCCATGACGCAATCCCGGCTGGGCTACCTTCCCGAAGAACGCGGGCTGTACAAAAAAATGAAAGTTGGCGAGCAGCTTGTCTACCTTGCCCGTCTTCGCGGACTGACTCGAGACGATGCCAGAAAACGCATTCGCTATTGGCTCGAGAGATTCGGGGCTTACGACTGGATCGGCCAGGAGGTTGGGGAGCTGTCAAAGGGGATGCAGCAAAAAATCCAGTTTGTGGCAACTATTGCTCATGATCCCGGCTGTCTTATCTTTGACGAACCATTCAGCGGGCTGGATCCCATCAACAGTGAGGTGTTAAAGGAAGTGATCCTGGAACTCAGGGATTCCGGAAAGACCATCTTTTTTGCGACACACAGAATGGAACAGGTGGAGCAGCTGTGCGATGATATCGCATTGTTCAACAAGGGCAAGTTGATATTGAACGGAGATCTGGGACAAATACGGGCATCCTATGGTCAAAACAGTATTCATCTCCGATTTGCCGGAGACAGCCGGTTCCTCTCCGGGCTGAAGAACGTCAGGATCAACAACAGATCCACGAATTTTGCCGAGATAAGGCTGCTGGACGGAGCCGATGACCAGGCCATTCTGCAAGAAGCCCAGAAAAATGTGCGGGTCCTCGGCTTTGAACTGGTCCAGCCCAGTATCCAGGAGATTTTCATTGATTCCGTTTCAAGGGAGGTATCGCAATGATTCAAAAAGAAAAACTTCTGCTGATCATTAAACGGGAATACCTCACAAGACTCAAAAGCAAGGTATTCATCATATCAACCATACTTGCTCCGGTAGTAATGATCCTCCTGCTTGTACTGCCGGCGCTCGTTGTCACCATGTCAGGTGACCGGGTTCGGCAGTTCTATGTCTTTGATGAAACTGGTGCTGTGGGACAAGAACTGGTGGCCGCCGATTCCGTCAGATATCGACTTACCGATACCGTGCCGGATTCCTTGAGACAAGCCCTCATTCGCGGAGAGATCGAAGGATTCCTGGTCATTCCTCATGAATTGCTGGATGGAGAGGGACGGGCCTTGTTTTTTCATGGCGGCACTGTGGGAATGACAGTTACTTCGCGGATCAGATCAGATGTACAGAGAACAGTGCGCGACATCCGACTTGACCGTCTTGACACACCCGCGGAAGTAAGGCAGGTACTGGCTGACCGTGTACAGACCGAACATCTCACCATATCGGCGGAGGGCGAGGAGACCGCCCATAGCGAATTCTACATGGTCCTTGGATTTATCATGGGCTTCATTATATACGGAGCCATGTTCGGCTACGGTGCCGTTATCATGCGCAGCGTGATGGAAGAGAAGACAAGCCGGATCGTTGAGGTGATCGCCTCAGCTGTGAGACCGTTCGAGTTGCTTATGGGCAAGGTCGCCGGTGTAGCGCTGCTGGGCCTGACCCAGTTCACCATTTGGGCGGTCAGCGGCGCCATGCTGCTGGCGGTGGCTGGCCCGTTGATATCATTTTTCTATACCCCCGCAACACCTGAGACCGTAAATGCCGCTGAGTCGGCGGCAGAAGTGGCAGCATTCAGCATACCTCCGATTGGCCCCATGATATGGATAGGATTCGTGCTTTTTTTCCTGCTTGGCTTTCTTATTTACAGTGCTCTTTTCGCTGCAGTGGGATCGGCCGTCGACCAGGAGTCGGACAGTCAACAGCTCCAGATCCCCATCATAATGCTGATAATCGTGCCTATCATGTTCCTGATGCCGGTATCCGACGATCCGGCATCAACCTTGTCCATCGTCTTATCCATGGTGCCCTTTTTTGCACCTATTTTGATGCCTGTGCGCATGGCCGTGCTTCAGATCCCTTTTTGGCAGTTTGGACTTACCATACTGCTGATGATACTGACATTTGTTGTGCTGATCTGGCTGAGCGCAAGGATTTACCGAACAGGTATCCTGATGTATGGAAAGAAAGCCACATTCCGCGAACTTTTGAAGTGGATGCGTGAGAAATGAGCGCGCAGTGTCGCATCCGGGGCCTGAGTCTCCTGATAGTGGCAGATGAGATGGATAAACCGAACAGCTTTCCTCTACTGTGTGCGATTGCCGTTCAATTCAAACTAATAGGGTTGCTGAACGCGATTTCAGCGAGTTCGTAACGCGATTTGCTGACAATTCTTTTACAGGCAATCTCGTGCGTTGTACGGTGCAAGAACATGAACATGACACCGTCCCTGTTAAAACCACTTTCAATCAGATGGTTGATGGTGGCTCTGAGCCGGCTGTAGTCGTGGTCATGCAAGACATCATTAACCCATGCGTCAATGATGTCATCACGCTTTGACTTTGGCGGAAGTTTAATGATGTAATTCATAGACTTGTTACAGTTGTATGTTAATTGGAGGAGGCAAGCCCGCTCAACTTTTTCAATATACGAATATCGTACTCAACCAACATACGGGACTCCAAAAAAGGTCCCCTATCCTCAAAATTCATTTGTGGAATGGAAAAAAGAGTCGCGAAGCGGATCCTTGGATCGGGGTCATTGGAAAAGTCATCAATGAAACCTTTCTGCCATCCGGTGCCGGCCGCATGTTTCCTGAGCTGCCGATATGCCAGCCAGCGGAGCTCAAATGGATAGCCCCGGTTAAGATATTCTGCAACGGCGTTTACAGTATTCTCGTTTATGGGCACGGCAAAAAGCTCTTCCACCAGTGTTTTGGTAAACAGCTGTTCCTGGCGGTCTTCTCTCAGAAACCGGATGGCAAAGTCGCGGAAATCGTCTGCAACAATCAGCTTGCGGTATGTGCGGATGGCCTCATTTACAAGCGTGATGTCATCCGAAACCTGTATAACTGACAACACTTCGCTTTCCACCCTGCTGTTGCCCCTGTAGGCTCCCAGCGCTCTCATGGATTCATGGCGGACCCGCTCATGTCGGGAGCCCAGGCCGTCCAGGAACCTCCGTTCTGTTCCGCTTGCTCCACTCGTAAGCTCAGCCATGAGAGTGTGCATGGCGGCAAGCACACCGGGGTCTTCTTCCCTGTTCATGACATCCTGCACGGCCAGCTGCAGATCAGGATCAGATGCAAAGTCCTTGAGTGCAAGGGCCGCTTCTTTCCTGCGTTCCGGACTCTCGTCCCTGCGTAGCTGATAAAGCCAGAACGCAAAGGGTTTCTCCAAGTCAAAGCGAACGGACTCATCTTCAGAGAACGTCAACCACAGATTGTTGATGAAGCCTCCCGGTGAGATCTCGACATCGTCCCCACTGCCGGAAAACGTCACAGTTTCATCCCGGATGGCGCCATCACGCACCATGTGCACCCGAACGGCGAAAGAATCATCGCTGATATCATCCAAAGGTATGAACCGCAATAATATCCGGTCCGATCCCCGCACTTCTTCCACTTCAACCCGATAGCGAAGAGCAACTTCCGGCCCAGGATCGGCAATTTTGGGTACATCCATCCACCGGCCTGTCTTTTCGTAGATCATAGACGAAAAGTCATTGGCTGTCAGAACCCCCCTGCGGGAGGCAAGTGGACGGAGCGAGGCGTCCAGTGCATCCTGCAGGACCGGCTCCCTCCCACTCCTAATATGCTGCCTCGCCCACTGCCATCGATTCATTGTTACCATGTCATATACTGTTTCCGGGATGACAAAATCGCCCGCGACAGGGTCATCCACGATCTGCCAGTCCGGAATACCGGATTTCTCGGCTGCCAATGCCTGCAGCATGATGATATGCCGGGATTCACCCCATTTTTCAGGTCTAAGTGCAATTCCGAACCATTGTGCCGCGATGGCCCTGGAAATGACACTTTCCTGCTGGCCCCGGCTGTCATTGATCACAACGGCCCCGGCGTAATATGGCTGAGTCTCCCACATATCGTCAGAGAGAATAACGGCATGGAAAGCCGGCAGGGGCAGCTCGCTCTGCAACAGCCGCTCATGATCCCTGACTTGCCGGGTTATGAATGATAGCAGCTCCTGCATACGTCCCGCACTGGAAACGCCCTGTTCCCGGTAGATCCTGAGATTCTTTGTGCCGGAAAAGGAGTCTTCCTCCTCAAAATCACCAACAGCAAAAAACAGATCGGCAAGGGAAACAGCCGCAGAGGTTCGGAATACAAAAAGTTGCCCTTTCTCGCTTGTTGACTGTCGTTCAAGGGAGCCGCTGGCCACACCTTTCTTGCCTGCGGGGACCTCCAGCCTCACGACAACGGGCATGGCAGCCCATGGGTGGATGGGGCCGGGAACCCAGTGTGCATTGCTGCCGGGCAAGGCTGAAGAAAAAATGGTGCCATTATGTCGGAAATGCACACCGAACACGGGCTCCGCAACGTAGGTCACCGAAATCGTATGCTCCCTGCCTTGATCCGGCGCCTCCGGAAATGGAACCACCAGTGAGTCGCCGCTCAGCCGGTACGATACCTGTTCACCGTTAAGTCTCAGCTCCCTCACCTCCATGCCGGAAGCCTGCCAGACCAGCTTTTCAATGTGGCCGTGCTTCGGCCTGAATCGGTAATTGGCTGTGCCCCGAATAACCCCCTTTTCAAAACCTGTCTCCAGATGCAGCTCAAGCTCCGAGAACACCACTTCGTTGTGAGGTCGGAATGGATAGTCGGCAGCGCGGTCGGTGTCACTACCCGAAAACCCAGCCACCGGTGTCGCAAACGGGCAGATAATCAATAGCAGGATTACCAAACTGGCATATCTCATTATAAAAGGCATAAAGTCCATTTTTCTTGTGGATACGGTTGTCATTTTTCAGCGCACGGAGTCCATGGCGGAGAGCACGACAGTTGCCAGTTTTTCATTTGTTGAAAAACCGTGTCCGCTATCAATGGCCGCATGGCCCGCAAAGTCGAGGAATACTCCCCCGGATTCCTGCAAAATGGGGAGCAGTGCGGCTGCGTCCCAAATGTTCAATACCGGGTCGAACATGATATCGGCCCGGCCGGTGGCTACCATCATGTGTCCGTAGGCATCACCCCAGGTCCGGTGAAGCCGGCACTCATCCAGAAGAACCCGGAACGCAGGCTCCAGCCCTTCACTGATGATGGTTGTCATATCCGTGCTGAGGAGCACAGCCTTGCGCATCAGTGATGTTTCCGATACGCGGCAATCCTGTCCGTTGTACCGCGCACCGAGACCTATGGCCGCTTCGCATAGCTCGTCCGTGGCAGGAGCATAGATGACGCCAATTTCGGGTTCACCGTCAACGGTAACACCTATCAGGGTTGTGTAGAGCGGAATTCCGTGAATGAACGACAGGGTCCCGTCAATGGGGTCGATGATCCACCGGATAGAGGATGCCTCATTGTGCGTCCCGAACTCTTCCCCGACAATACCGTGGTCCGGGTACTGCTCTTCAATCCGTCCGCGTATCCACTCTTCCGCTTCCCGGTCGGCTACCGTTACGGGCGAGTCGTCGCCTTTTCGCTCTACTTCAACCTTTTTCCGGAAATGGTTCAGTGTCTTCTTACCGGCAGCCCTTGCCAGATACGTGGCAAACTGCAGCAACTCCTCTTTTGTATTTTGTTTCATTGTAAAAAGTTCAAGCGTCTGATATATTGGGCACCTGCCGGCGGTCATCCATACAAAACACAATGCCACGCAATCTGACTGGCATTCGTTGTAAAGGTATCGGTTGACAATGATTCTGGAAAACCGCCGAAACAAAACTCCATAACGACAGGAATCATCGGTTTGGTTTGGCTTCTGCCTAACAGCCGACAGATACTGCGACAAACGCTAAAATAGCAAAAAAGATGTCATCAGAAGGTATTATTTCTGTACTTGTCCGGGAGCTTTCCCTGTCACCCTCCCAGATCTCTGCGACCATCGGACTTCTCGACGAAGGGGCCACCATCCCGTTTATTGCCAGATACCGCCAGGAGCGCACCGGTGGACTGGACGAGGAGAAACTGCGCGACATCCGCGACAGACTGGAATACCTTCGGCTATTGGGGGATCGCAGGGAAACCATACTGGCATCCATAAGGGAACAGGACAAACTGACCGGGGAACTTGAGGATGAGATCCGTGCCTGCACAACGCTCAAGGATCTGGAGGATCTCTATCTTCCATACCGGCCAAAGCGAAAAACACGTGCGAGTGTTGCAAGGGAACGGGGTTTGGAACCACTGGCAGAACTGATCTGGGAAGAGGAGACCATAACCGGCAGTCCGGAATCCCATGCACGCAGCTTTGTGGACCCTGACAAAGGGGTTGCCGATGTTGAGGAGGCGCTTCAGGGTGCCCGTGATATATGCGCGGAATGGATCAACGAGGAGGTGGACCTTCGCAACGGGATTCGCCAACAGATCCAGAGGCATGGCATCCTGCAGGTCACACGCACCTCGGAACCGGATGAGCGTCAAACCTACAGGGAATACTACGAATTCAACAGCAGGATCAGCTTCCTCAAACCGCATCAGATCCTCGCCATAAACCGGGGCGAACGGGAAGGAATCCTTTCCGTGAAGCTGGAAATTTTAGAGGAGAAGGCTCTTGAGCGTATGGGGCGCTTTATTATAACCAATCGTAATTCAATTTTTACTGGGCACCTTGAACTTGCTGTGCGCGACAGCTTCCGCCGGCTGCTCTTTCCAGCGCTGGAGAGGGAAGCCCGCAAGGAACTCACGGAAAAAGCGGAGGATCACGCCATACAGACCTTTGCGGAAAACCTTCGCAACCTTCTGCTGCAACCCCCACTGTCGGCTCAGACAGTGATGGGCATTGACCCCGGCTACCGCACCGGATGCAAGGTGGCCGTGGTGGACGGTACCGGAAAATACCTGGATGGAACCACTATCTTCCCTACACCGCCGCAGAAAAAAGTAAGGGAGTCCATCGAGGTGATGGACCGGTTGATCGACAAGTACGGTGTCACCCTGATTGCCATCGGCAACGGGACCGGCAGTCGTGAAACCGAACTGGTTGTTGCCGAAATGATCTCCGAGCGCAAGGACCGGCGCAGTGATGAAGATCTGCATTACCTGATCGTCAACGAGGCCGGTGCCTCCGTTTATTCCGCCTCACCGTTGGCGAAACTGGAATTTCCGGATCTTGACGCTCCGATGAGAGGAAACATATCCATCGCCCGCCGGGTGCAGGACCCGCTGGCAGAGCTGGTCAAGATCGACCCGAAATCCATTGGTGTTGGACTCTATCAGCATGATGTGAACCAGGCAAATCTGTCTCGAAAACTGGATGACGTCGTGGAAAGCTGCGTCAACAGCGTGGGTGTGAACCTTAATTCTGCAAGCTCTTCCCTGCTGACTTACGTATCGGGGCTCAGCCGCTCCATAGCCGATAAAATAGTTTCCCACCGCAATGAAAACGGTCCATTCCGTGACCGCCAGGAGATCATGAAGGTGTCCGGCCTGGGTGCCTTCCGTTTTCAGCAGGCGGCAGGATTCCTTCGCATTCCGGATTCCGCCAATCCATTGGACAACACCGCCATCCACCCGGAAAGCTACGATGCGGCTCTCAAGCTTTGCACCTCGATTGGTGTAGCTCCACAGGATATTCCCGAGTCGGTTACCCTTTTCCCCGTCAAGTTCCGAAATCTGGACCCTGAAAAAACTGCCAGAGAGCTGGCAATTGGGTTGCCCACGCTGGAGCTGATCATGGAAAACCTCCAGAAACCGGGACGGGATCCGCGGGAATCACTGCCTAAACCCCTGCTCAGACAGGAAATACTATCGATGAGCGATCTCAGGGAAGGCCTTGAGCTGGAGGGTACCGTACGCAATGTGGTCGATTTTGGAGCATTTGTGGACATTGGAGTTAAGCAGGACGGACTGCTTCACATATCGAAGATGGGTGGTGGCAGGCGCATCTCCAACCCGCACGAAGTAGTTTCGGTCGGTGACATTGTAAAAGTGCGGGTTGCTTCCGTGGATGAGCAGCGCGGACGGATCAGTCTGGAGATGGCAGATCAGACGTCTCAAGAAGTTCCCTGAATTTTCGATCCAGAGCCGGCAGCCTATGCACCGATTTCCGCAGCCAGTGCAGGAACAGAGTCTCTTTCTCGTCTGGTGAAAGGCCCCAATCTGTGCTGCCCTTTTGGAGACAGCCGCGCAGGTGATACAGGCACAATGCCACGCAAACGGAGATGTTGAAACTTTCGCTGAATCCGTGCATGGGTATGTGAAGCCACTCATCGGCATGCTCAATAGCATATGGGGTCAGACCCAGCTTTTCCGTACCGAATACCAGTGCCACAGGCTCTTTCGGGTAAAAGCCGGGCAATTCCACCTGTTTCTCATGTGGTGTCGTGGCCACTATCCTGTATCCACGCTGGCGCAGCTCGCGATAGGCAGCATCCGTATTGTTGCTATCAGGTGTACGATAGCGATGCACAGTGAGCCACTTTTCCGATCCTATGGTAACTCCCTTATCTACATCAAAAACGTTTCGGTTTTCAATGACATGGACATCCTGGATACCAAATGCGTCACAACTTCGCAGCACGGCCGAGGCGTTTTGAGACTGGTAGATATCCTCAAGCACTACCGTTGCAAAGCGGGTACGGTTATTGAGGATATGACGGAAGAGGTTTTTTTTGTGCTCACTTACGTATTGCGCAAAAAATGCCGTCTCAAGTTTCCTGATACTGCTTTCCGGCATAGCGGTCATGGGTGGCGGAGTGTACCTACTCGTACTCGCGGACCGGGTTGCTGTTTAGCTTGAAGCCTTTTTTCCGAACCGTCTGGATATAGTTCACCGGGGTGATTTCCTCGATCTTTTTCCTGATATAGCTGATATAGACGTTGAGGAAGTTGGTGTTGGTGTCGAAATTGATGTCCCAGACATTGTTGGTGAGTTCGTCCTTGTAGAGAACCCTGTCGGGGTTCTTCATGAAGTAGGCCATCAGGTTGAACTCATTGTTGGTGAGCAACACCCTGGTGTCACGTACGTAAAATTCACGGTTGACCAGATCGATCTTCAGTTCACCACATTCGTAAGTATTATTTGTCTCATCCCCTTTCTTAACACGCCGGATAATGGCATTTATGCGGGCTAGCAGTTCTTTGTTATCAAAGGGTTTGGTGAGGTAGTCATCGGCGCCTGTATTGAGACCAGCAATCTTTGTATCAGTATTCTGATAAGCTGACAGAATAAGGATTGGAGTCTTTATTTTGTTGTCGCGCAGTGTTTTACATACCTCTAAACCGCTCTTGTCCGGCAGTCCAAGGTCAAGAATGATGATCTCGAAGTCATCTTCAAGCGCCATCTTCTCGCCAGTGTCGGCTCTGTCGGCGACTGTCACTTCGTGTCCCTCATTTTCCAATACGTGTTTGACAAGAGTACGAACGATCCTGTCGTCTTCGATAACGAGTATTTTCATATTAGCTCGTGATGTGCTGTTATGTATAGAAATTCATACCGACAAATTTGTGACATTGCCTGAATGTAAAGCCACTTCTTAATACAAGCAAAATCGAACTGAAAAATACAGAAAAATCCTAATTAAATAACAAGTTTTTACAGGAGGACCTATCCCCTGTTTGTTTCACCAGATTCACCTCGGATCCACTTCTGTATCGTGCTTGCAGTGCCATCTGATATTTCGGCGTCTTTTCCTGACAAGCCAAGCATGCGCAAGTGTTTGTACCGTGAGCTGTCCTGCTCCATCCAGGAACGGTTGACAGAGCCCCCAAAAAGGACCATTTCATTGATGTAATGAGGTCTTGTGGCGCAAAAATAGGATATCTGGTTGCGTGATCCTTCCCAGCCTACCAGCACAAGCCTTCCAGCATCAATATGTGGAAGCAGTCCGTCTATGACTTCCTGCAAAAATTCGGATACGTACTCTCTTGCGGCGGTGATCGTCTGCTCGTCTTTATGATTGGGTATCCAGTAATACGAACGGTCTTCACCTTCAGGAAGCACATCGGGATAGGGTGCCTGGATCAGCAGGTGGTACCCGGGGAGCGCCCGCAATGGCGCAATTGTTTTCTCCAATTCTGCAAGATTGCGGCCTGTTTCATGGAGATAGACAAAAAGTGGCTGTTTGCCATCGTTGCCTGTGCGGTACAAGCGATAAGGCACTTCCAGGTAGAAGGAAGCCTTGCCAGAGAGGATAAGTTCTTGTTTGCTCATGGTTATGGATCAGGAGATTTTGATTCCGGCATGCCGGTATATAAAAATAGCAAGGATTGTGGATATTGCCACAAATACCAGTGCACCCTTGATAATTATTTCAAAGGAGTGGCCGCTGTCCAGCACCAGGCCAAACAGTACCGGGCTTGCCGCGGTGCTGATTACCATAAACATGGTCATCATGCTTCGAATTGCTCCAAGGTTGGCGGTGCCGTATAGTTCAGCGTACAGGGATGTGGTTATGTTGAAGGCCGCACCCATTGTAATGCCGGCAAGGAACATGTAAACAAAAACGGTGGCTGGATGGGTAAAAGCAATGAGAACTGAGAATCCAGCCAACAAGGGAATCAGGAAGAACGGATACAGACGGCAAGCGGTGAAGCGGTCGATAAGCGATCCCGAAAGCAGTGATGATCCCGATTTTGACAATGCAAAGGCAATAAAAGAGGACGCCATGATTTCCACTTCCCATCCTTTGTTGACAGCAAGCTGCGTCTGGTAGAGAAAAAAACCGGTCAAAAGGAAAGGAGAAGCCAGGGCGGCTGGCAACAGCAGGTAAAAACGTGAGTCCTTGAGCACAAGTCGACGTTTCCAGTGTCCGCCCGGCTCCGGGGCCGATCCGCCGGATTTGCTTCGGACCTCATCCTCTGCGTGCTCCAGCGGGTCTCTGCCAAGAGTTGAAATAATCAGGACGGGCAGCACAATTGCCGTCAGCAAACCGATCGATGCCCAGCTGATCCGCCATCCAACCAGTGCAATAAGAGCTGTAATTGTCAAAGGCAGAACAGCCTCACCCAACGAAAAACCCAGGTTTGAAAGACTCAGAGCCTTGCCTCTCATGGTACTGAAATACCGGGCAATGGTGGTGTGAGCCGTATGTCCGCAAAGACCTTGTCCGAACAGGCGAATGCCCAGAAGGCCAAGGAACAGCATCCATATCCACAAAGAAAACGAGACGGTCAGCAAAGCAGCTGCATACCCCGCTGTTACGGCAATCGCATATTTTTTCAGTGATACCCTGTCGATGAGAGCACCCGCCCATGCCAGAATGAACGCGCTGCCCAGTGTTGCCGCGGAATAAAGGGATCCAAAATAGGCATAGGATACCCCGAAGGATTCCAGAAACCCAGGTACAAACACGGAAATCAGAAAAGTCTGCCCGAAACTTGAAAAAAAGGTGAGTCCGAATCCAAAAAGGATAAGACGTTTATATCGGATGGCAAACGAAACAAAATTCACGGAAAAAACGGAATTATGTACCCCTGTACGATTCTGCAGCACTCATGGCAGTATCCAGGTCGCTGTCTGATATCTGGAAATGGAAAGTGGCTCTAATGGTGTCATCACCAAAGGGGATCATGGCTACCCCTTTGCTATGAAACCAGTGCAGGGCCTCGTCAACAGAACCTCTGACGACGCGGAAGAGTACTATATTGGTTTCTACCTGGGCCGGATCCATCTCAAAGCAGGGAGATGAGGCAACAGCCTCAGCCAGCTTTCTGGCTTTTCTATGATCCTCCTCCAGCTTCTCAAAGTGATGGTCCACGGCATAGGATGCCGCTGCCGCCAGCATGCCTGCCTGTCTCATGCCCCCTCCCAGAATCTTGCGAAACCTTCGCGCTTTTTTGATGAGTTGACGGCTGCCAAGCAGCATAGACCCTACAGGAGCTCCAAGTCCTTTGCTGAAGCATACGGAAATGGTGTCGCAAAGCGCCCCATACTCTTTAAGATCAACATCCGTCGCAATGGCTGCATTCCAGATCCTGGCTCCGTCCAGATGCAATGCGAGTCCTCTTTTTTTAGTTATATCGTAAATGTCTTTTACAGTTTGCATTGGGTAACAAGTACCTCCTCCCTTGTTGGAAGTGTTTTCCAATGCGACCACCCGTGTATGCGGATCCCAGTCATTTTGCTCCCGGACAGCAGAGTTTACCTGCTCGGCAGAAAGAATGCCCCTGACACCTTGAAGCGGGCGCAGCTGGATACCGGAAATGAGTCCGCTCGCAGCACCTTCTGAATGGTAGATATGCGCATTTTCATCAATGATCACTTCGTCGGCCGGCTGAGTGTGCACTTTGAGCCCGAGCTGATTGCCCATGGTTCCGCTGGGGACAAAAACTCCGTTTTCCATGCCAAAAAGGTTGGCAATTTTCTCCTCCAGCGCCCGGAGACCAGGATCCTCCCCAAAAACATCATCACCAACAGGCGCCTTATGCATGACGTCCCACATGCCGTCTGTCGGAACGGTCACCGTATCGCTTCGCAGATCGATCATGGTGTTTCGTCCGTATTGGCATGTAGAAGACCGGTTTCCCTGAGAAGTTCATCTACGGTTTCTTCAGGTGATTTCCTGCCGCGGATCGTTTTGTGGTGACCGTCATCGGTGACAAGAACCTCTGCCGGGAGTGCCCGACGGTTGTACTGCGACGCCATGGTCATGCCGTAAGCACCCGCATCCAGAATGGCCAGATAGTCTCCCGGGCTGCTTTCGGGCAGGCTGCGGTCCAGCCCCAGCATGTCACCGCTCTCGCATATATTTCCGGCAATGTGATACGTGTGCTCTGCTTCACCTGTTCCAGCACTGATGTTGACGACCCCGTGATAGGCATCGTAAAGCGCCGGACGCAGCAGATGATTAAAGCCGGTATCGGTGCCGATGAATGTTTTTCGACCCTGATCCTTTACGGTATTGACCTGTGTCAGAAGGATTCCAGCCGGACCGACAACCCAGCGTCCGGGCTCGAAAAAGAACTTCACCGGTTTACCGGCGCTTTTGAGAAAAGCCCGAAGCCGTTTGGATGCCAGTTCGCCGAACAGGTCCAGATCAAATGGTTTTTCGCCAGGCTTGTAGGGTATCGGCATCCCTCCTCCGAAATTAATGAACTCCAGATCCTCCAGGTTTGTGGATGATTTGAGAAGTACCTCAATTTCCGCCAACAGGTTTTCGGGTTCCTGTATTCCGCTACCGATATGCGCATGGATGCCACGGATACGAACGCCATGTCTCCGAGCCAACTCTACAGCATCAGAGATCAAATCCAACCGGATGCCAAACTTGCTGTCCTGGTTGCCCGTATCCACTTTGGCGTGGTGTCCGTCGCTTATATCCGGTTTAATTCGGATGCTGCATTCATTTCCGGGATATGCCTCACAGAATGCCTCAAGCCTGCCAAGAGAGCCGATGTTAAGCACCACACGCTGCAGCGCTGCCCCGTGCATCTCTGCATCAGTCATGTTATTTTCAGTGTAGAAAATATCTTTAGGATCCGTTCCAATCCTCAGGCATAAAAGGACTTCCTCATAGCTTACCGTGTCAAATCCAAAACCCTCGTCGGCAATAATCTTCAGGATATGAGGATTGTCATTGGCCTTGACGGCAAACAGCCAGGAAACCGGCAGGTCAGGAAAGATCTTATTCAAAGACCTGCAACGTTCCCTTATCATTTTTTCAAGGTAGACATAGGTAGGCGTACCCCATTTCTGCGCAATGGCAAGCAGGCGGTCGGGGTCAACCGGCAGGGAGTGATTCGATTGCATTTATTGGAACGGTTCTGATGTAGAATTCGTAATTTGTGCATTCATCCAGCAACCCCAAACTTACACATATTTTTCACTTTGATGAAATGTTCATCACAGTTTTCGGCTGTCAGGATTGCCGCCCTTTTCCTTTTTCTGGCACTGGTTGTCATTGCTACTGCGTACTACCTGACTTTCCATCGGGTTGTGCCATCGCTGGAAGGACGTGTAAGCATTCCGCAGTTGCAAGCTGAAGTTAGCGTACACTGGGACTCTTTTCAGGTGCCTCATGTAACAGCGCAGCAAGAAGCGGACCTTTTCACGGTCGTAGGATATCTGCATGCCCGTGACCGCCTCTGGCAGATGACCCGGCAACAGTACAAGCTCGAGGGGCTGCATACACGTGAAATCGGAGAAGACATGCTGGATGTGGACAGATTCTACCTGACTATGGGTTTCGGCGAAAAATCAAAAGCTGCCTTCGAAAACCTTCCGGAAACGCAAAGGCAGCTCCTTCGGGCCTATGCTGAGGGCGTGAACACCTACATCCGTCAGAACCGCAGACACCTGGCTCCTGAATTTGCGCTCGCAGATGTGAAACCGCTCACATGGGAACCATGGCACTCCGTCGGCGTGCTGATGCTCTGGAGCTGGGAACATCATCAGTCTTTCTGGTCGAAGCCTGCACTAGCCGGTGTTAATTTCGTTGATGATGACGTGGCAAGCGCCCTCACCGCCCTGGACATCTCCCCAAGAGAACTTTCAGGCACCATTACACACATGGGTGGACAGCAGGCCTGGGAGTCACTTGTGGAAGACTACCATCGCTTATCCAGGTCTGCGGCACCGTCGCGTGTTGGGTTCGCTGGTACCGGGTTTGCGGTTGCCCACGGGGGCTCCGATGCTTTTCGCTTGCTCTTCCACAGCAGGGAATCACTGCTATCGCTGCCAGACAAGGGTTATGAAATGGTTCTTCAGAGTGACCAGGGATGGCGTGCAGGGATCACGATCCCCGGTTTGCCGGTCATGATGAGTGGACAAAACGAATATCTTGCTTGGGCAATCTTGCCATTGATGACTGATGACGGCGATTTCTACACAGGCAGTCTTTTTCATTATGAACCCGAAAGCCCTGTTGATCTGGAGCTTGATCCTGATGTTCTTTCAAGGCTCGACGACAACCTGAGCGTGAAACAGCATATCCTGTCAGTGAAGGACGGCAGTGAAAGACAAATTCTCGTTAAAAGGGCCCGGGAATTACCTGTGGTGGCCGTTTCGCAGGAACATAACCGTGTTCTTGCATTTGACTGGACGGGTTTCCGAAATCCGCCTGAAATCAGAGCGTTCATGGAAGTATCCCATTCTCGCACACCGGCACAGTTGAGCCGGATTGTTGAATCGATCGCTTCTCCGGCACTGCAGGTCCTGTTTGTAACCTTAAATGGACAAACTGGGCGATTATCAGGTGGAAGGTTAATCGCCGATTCTCATCCACTCATGATCAGGGGCCTTGACACATTCGATGGATTGCCCGCCGAGGTAGCAGCTTCAACAATTGTCACTGACATTTTGGATCTGCAAGGAAACCCTGTTAGCTCCGTTGACAGGATAACATCGCCGCGTATATCCGGCGGCAAGTGCCTCTATTCCCCTCCTTGGGACAGGGCCACCAGGTTTCAACAGCTCACGAACAAGACGGCGCATGATCAATTGCTAACCGAGCTTCAACATCATTGGCACAATGATACTTATTCTGGATTTGCGGCAGAGCTGACGCCACGCATAGCTGGTATATTGGAAGCGGCGTATCCAATTTCCAACCCGAATGCGCTCTTCGATGTGATTGTGCCGTATCTCAAAAACTGGAACTATGAGTTTGGTCCCAACGAAACGGCTGCCACCTTGCTGCAGATGTTTCTGGAGCACGCCGCCAGAAACCTTTACTCTCCCTGGCTGTCCCATGGGCAAAGGGAGATAGTTTTCAGGACACCTAATATTACTTACTCGGCTGTTTCCAGACTTATCATGCAGCCGGATCTTTGGCCTGAAAGCCATCCATTTTCATTTGAGGAATGGATTATCACTAGCATGAATGAGGCAGCAATCAAATTGTCTTCAAACTACGGACCTGAGCCCTATGACTGGCAATGGAGCAGGGTGGTTCGGTCCGGCTTCTCACCCATGCTTTTTGAGGCATCCCTGAAAGGCAGCCGCTCGGCCCACATGGCAGAGAGCAATTTGTTTGCATCACCGCAACTGACTGTTTCAGGTTCTCCTCATTCCATAAATGCCATTCATCCGCTTCATAACGAAACAATAACCGCTTACGGGGCAACAACCATGAAGCGTATCATGCTTGTTAACCCTGACCCGTCATCTCATACCATTCTCAGTACGGGACAGTCCGGCAATCTCTTTTCAGATCACTTCAGGGACCAGTTCGAACTCTGGAACAAGGGATTGCTGAAAGAAAGTGTAGCCCTCCCATCCTCCCGAAACATTATTTCCACACAACGATTTGCACCATGATCCAGGGACATTCAGGCAGATCTGTCCTGCCAGTATCAACCACGATTTCATTGCTTCTCCTTCTGATAACCTTTCAGCTTGCCGCCTCTTGCCGCGGCCCGGAAACACTTTCAGGCGTTGACGATTCCATTGCTGAAGTTACGGATGGGAGCAAGCTTGACCTGCTTCTATCAGAAGGGGTTGCTGATCCGGATGCGCTTATGTCTGCGATGACGCTGCGGCAAAAGATCGGACAGATGTTTGTGGTTGCGGCACGTGGTGGATTTTACACCGAAGATAACAGGGTCTGGGAACGCATGTCGGAGGCGGTTGCCGAGCATGAAGTCGGTGGCGTCATGTTTTTCAGCGGCAACATATATGATCAGGCCATTGTCACAAACCGGCTTCAGAAAAAAAGCCGGATTCCACTATGGGTGAGCCAGGATATGGAATTCGGGGCTGCCATGAGGATACCGCAGGCCACCTATTTCACGCCCGCAATGGGTATTGCCGCGACAGGCAACCATAATTACGCCTTTCAAAAGGGATTAATTACGGCGAGGGAGGCCTCAGCACTGGGCATTCACCAGATTTATGCACCGGTACTGGATGTCAACAACAATCCGCTCAATCCTGTAATCAATGTCCGTTCTTATTCAGAGAACCCCGACACCGTTGCCCGCTATGGAATCGCATTCATGGATGGTGTGCGTGATGCAGGCGTGATGTCTACCGCCAAGCATTTTCCCGGTCACGGAGACACGGATATTGACTCCCATCTGGACCTTCCCGTTCTTCCCTTCGATTATTACCGGCTCTCAACCCTTGAGCTTGTACCCTTCCGGGAGGCGATCCTGGCAGGACTCCCAAGCGTGATGACAGCACACATTGCCCTGCCTGAAATTGCCAGGAATGCCGGCCATCCGGGCACGCTCGACCCTTACATCACCGAGTCGCTGCTACGCGATACGCTCGCATTTGAGGGCCTGATAGTGACAGACGGCATGGGCATGAGGGGAATCCGTAATTTCTTCGAGCCCGGTGAAGCCGCAGTCCTGGCTGTGAAGGCTGGAATTGATCAGGTGCTGCTGCCTGCAGATCTTACAGAGGCTTTGGACGCGGTGTATCTTGCCGTGCTTTCAGGTGACATCTCCGAAGAGCGCATCAATGACTCTGTACGGAGGATCCTGACGGAAAAAAGTCGAGCAGGGCTCTTTCTTGAACCGCAAATTGTTGATGTAGAGATGCTTCATCACCGCGTAAATACCCGGGAGCACCGGCTTATAGCCGATCACATAGCAATGAAATCCATCACCCTGCTTAAAAATGATGACCATCTGCTGCCGCTTGATCCTGAAAGATTTGAAAAGGTAGCCATCGTGAATATTTCAGATGGCAGAAGAACCCCGGATGATCATATATCACGTGAGATATCCGGTCATTTTCATGATGTCGTATCCGTTCAAATGCACCCGGGGCAATGCAAGAAAGACAGCCTGAATGCCGTCGACGCAATCATGGCTGCCGACCTCGTGATTGCCGTTTCTCACGTTGCCATCCGAACGGCAGAGGATATCAATCTGGATGACACCTTGGGCCCGGTCATGGATCATCTCTTTCAGACCGGGAGCTCAGTTGTCGGAATCACCCTTGGCACACCATACGCCGTTCTCAACATGGCTGGGGCTGATGCTCATGTCTTGGGCTGGTCCCCAAATCGCATTCAGCAGATCGCCGTCACAAATGCGCTTCTTGGCAAGGCACCTGTCACAGGCCGCCTGCAGGTTTCAATACCACCCGTTTACATAATCGGAGATGGTATTTCGCTATCTCCGGGACATGAACCAAACCATGACTGACATGAACTGGCACGAGCTTCAAACGCGCTGCTACACACCTTATTCAGGCCGAAAGGATGTCTGCGTTACACGCGGCAAGACCGGTGTCCTCTATCCGGGAGTCAGAGTAGAGAATATTTCATTCCCACTATCCATTGACGCCGTCCAGACAGCTATCTTTTCCTGCCTTAGTGAAGGAGATATCCCACGGCAACTGATTCTTCCTGCAGAAGCAGGCGCGGTCGATATCACCGAAGCCGATACTCGTTTTTGGATGGAAGTATTTGATCTTGAGTGTGTCCGGCATGATAGTCCCGCTGGCGGATATCAGGATCCCTTTTTCCAGTCGCGCGAGAAGCAGACCGGTCTGCACAGGCTCAAGGAACTCACGGAAAAATGCATCATCCCCTACTCATCCTTTCCCGTCACTGCAATTCTGACAACCGACATCGGAATTTTTACCGGTGTCAACATAGAGGTAAGCGACTGGCAGAAAGGGCTTTGCGCGGAGCGCGTTGCAATTGCCAAAGCCCGCGCCAGCGGGGCTGTGTCATTCCGTGAAATACGTGTTTTTGCCCCCGAAAGCGATTATGTAAGTCCTTGTGGTGCTTGCAGGCAGGTACTGAACGAGCATATGGGCGATGCGTCCATGTACATGCACCATAATGAGACTGAAACCACAAGGCTTTTCATTGCCGACCTGCTGCCATACCAGTTCAAGGCAGGGCGGCTTGGCAAAAAAAACTGAATTCAAAGTTTTTTAACAGATGAAATATATCGCCATTCTTGATTACCAGCGGTTGGACAATGGAATGTTCATGAAATCCTTTTCAGAGGCAATGGGACGTCAAAGGGGTTGTTCTGGCATTATACTGCACGGCGACAGCGAGTACACGGAACGTCTCATTCAGACAGGTATGTTGCGGGAGGATGCTGTTCTTCGCAGTACCAGAGACCTGAACCACAGGATTGTAGCCCTGCTTGCCGACAGCGGCGTTGCAGGCATCGGCATAAACGGGTACCAAAGAAAAATTGTCACAACTTCGGGTAAAAATATCTCTCTGAACCGGGAATGGCTGGAGACACGTCCCGCCGGCACACACATTGTGCTTTCCAACCTCGTCTGGGACAATGTAAACGAAAAGGTGGTCCCTGTTCCGCTTTCGAACCTGGCTCATGTCCTCTCACTTGAGACGAATCGAGAGGTGGTGATCGTCTTTTCACAAAATGATAGTGCCAGTTCCCTCTTTGTCGATCAAAGAAACCCAAAGTCATCTGCAGCCTCACCAGATGAAGCTGATATCCGACTTCCTGATGACATTCAAAAGCCCCCAGCAAACTGCTATTTTGGCACGACTGATGCTTTCGGAAACCTCCCAAACATGTCAGAATTCACGCGCATTTCCTGAATTGAGGACGGTTGCGGACCTGTTTCTAGCACTTTTCACCAAAAAACTGCTTTTTAATCGCCTAATTAGCGATATTTCACTTGACATGTTGGATTGCTTATATTTAGCTTCCATGAAACGGAGGCGAGACGTCTTCTTGTAACATGTAATTCAATTCAAAATTAACGGAGTTAATTCATGAACAGATTCAACGAAATAAAAGCTTTGGTTGATGATTTAGAGGTGGATATGGAGAAGTTTTACAGCAAGGGCAACAAAACTGCTGGAACACGCGCAAGAAAAACCCTCCAGGAGCTGAAAAAATTGTCCCAGGATATTCGTGTAGATATCCAAAATAGCAAAAAGCATTAAAGCATTCTTTAACGCTTTTTATTGTTTTAGAAAGCCATTTCGAGCAATCGATCTGGCTTTTTTTTTGCGAATTGCCTGTTCCTGACAGGTCTTTTCACCCCGACACTTTTTAGAAAAGGGAGAAACGCTGATCTTTCTGCAGGGCCAGTACAGACTCCGCCAAAAAATCCGTCAGATGTGAAATGTCTGTGAGAGACGCCATTTCAACAGGGCTGTGCATGTAGCGGAGTGGCAGTGAAACCAGCCCTATCGGAATTCCCTTTTTCTGGTAAAAAATACTGTCTGCATCCGTGCCGGTTCGTGATCCGGATGCTTCCCTCTGAACCGGAATACCCGTTTTTTCAGCAATATTTTCGAAGTGTTCAAGAACCACAGGATGGTTGGCGCCTCCATGGTTGATGACGGGCCCTTTACCCAAGTTCACAAGGCCATGCATCTTGTGGTTGATCCCCGGGGTGTCGGTAGCATGGGTTACATCGGTTACAAAAGCCAGGTCCGGCTCATAACGATAGGCCATCATTCTGGCCCCAAACCCGCCTACTTCCTCCTGGACAGCGTTCAGGGCTATAACATTCACATGTAATTCTGAGCGCCTGAGCTTCAGGATTTCGAGAACCCTGGCAATGACAAACCCACCTATCCTGTTGTCCAGCGCCCGGCCACAGATCAGTTCATCGGACAGGTACTCGAACTGTTCGGCCAGAGTGACAGGATCCCCAATCCGGATCATTCCCAATGCCTCTTCCCTGTTTGAAGCCCCGATGTCGATGAATAAGTCGCTCCATTTGGGCAGTTTATTATTCTCACGGTCCTGCAGATGGATTGCCGTATTACCGATAACGCCACTGACGATGCCATCCCGGCTGTGAATGAAAACCCTGCGCGCCCTCGCAATACCGGGATCGCTTCCTCCAACCCTGTTGATGTAGAGAAAGCCGGAGTCATCCACATGTTGCACGATCATCCCTATTTCATCACAATGCGCCTCAAGCATCACGGTGATGGCCGAAGGATCCACATCAATGCGGGCAGCCGCCGAGCCATAAGCATCCGTTTCCACCTTGTCGGCAACAGATCCCACAAACTCCAGCCACACCTGTTGTCCCGCCTTTTCAAAACCGGCCGGACTCGGGGTTACCAGCAGCTTTTCCAGAAACTCTTCGGTTCTTTTGTCAAATGTCATGATTCTCCCGTTTTGGATATTGATAACCACAAATAATACTTATTTTCAAGGACCAATTCAGTACTTTATATCAGCACAAGTGATATGGACAAATCCACCCAGTACAAAATTTTCACCGATCCGGTGCATGGCTTCATTCACGTTCCCAAAGGGATTGTGCTGAAACTGCTGGACCATCCCTATGTGCAACGGCTTCGCCGAATACGCCAGCTTGGATTGGCGAACACCGTTTTCCCCGGAGCCGAACACTCCCGCTTCTCACATGCCCTCGGCGCCCTTGGTCTCATGCAGCGTGTACTTCACCACCTTCGCGAACGTGATACCACCATCACACACAGGGAGTTTGAAAGCACCCTGATGGCCATTCTCCTTCACGATATCGGTCACGGACCGTTTTCACACACCCTCGAAAAAAGCATTATCCTCAACACGCACCACGAAGAGCTCACCCTGTTGCTCATGGAAGAGCTCAACCGGCAATTTGAGGGACAGCTGGATATGGCCATTGCCATTTTCACGGATAAGTATCCCAAAAAATTTCTTCATCAGCTCATCGCCTCCCAGCTGGATATCGACCGGCTGGACTACATCAGACGCGACGGCATGTTCGCAGGGGTTCAGGAAGGAGCCATAGGCATTGACCGCATCATCCGCACCATGAGGGTGCATCAGGGCAATATTGTCATCGATAAAAAGGGTATTTATGCCATTGAAAACTATATCGTGGCAAGGCGCTTGATGTACATGCAGGTCTATCTTCACAAGACCGTGCTTGCAGGCGACAAGCTGCTTCTAGCCATCCTGCAGAAAGCCAGGCAGCTCATTGATCAAGGGGTCGATCTGCCTTTCTATTCACCTGCACTGGAGTTCTTTTTCCGTGATAACAAACCCGGCTCCAGAAAAGTGACAAAAAGAGCGCTGGATACCTTTGTTGATCTCGATGATAATGATATCTTGATGAATCTGAAGTACTGGCAACACTTTGACCAGGCAGTGTTGCGCGATCTATGTCGGCGATTCCTGAACAGGGATTTCTTTCGGACAACTTTTCTTGACAGAAAACCATCCCGGAAAGATTTTGTGAGATGGAAAGAACAGACGGCAGCCGCACTGGACCGCATGGGATTGCCCTCAGACGACGAAACCGTGGACTGCTACCTGTTTTACGATTTCAGCCAGAGCGAGGCCTATACCTATCACAGCGACGGGATTTGGATACTCCAGAAAGACGTAGCCGTAGAATTTTCAAAGGCATCTGACAACCAGCACATTCTGGCGTTAACCAAGCCCGTTATCAAGCATTATATAGTGCATCTCAAAGAAGTATCCCTGCATACGTGATTAATAAATGAATTACCGTCACACAATTATTATTCTAACCGCGCTGTTCATAGCTGCTATTCCAGGAACAGAGTTGATAAAGGTATTTCAGGAATCCGTTTCCAAAAGAACCGTCATACCGGTATCAGATGTCATTGATTTTGATGTAATCAATGTCAGCGAGCAGGGAGATGCAAAGGTCTTGGATGATACTACAATAGTAATGGCTGAGGATTCTATCTTTGCAAACATCTCTTTTGCAACAACCAGTCTGAAAGTAACGCGGGATGGAGAATCAGTTGATCTTACTGAGACCTCGACTCTGTTTCCCGGAGATCATATTGAAACCTGTGCCAGAAGTTTTGCAGTGGTAGACTTCCATCCTGCCGGGTCCATGATACTCTTTCCTGCGTCCATGGTTGTCATCAACAAGGATGGCACACTTCTTGACTTGAAAAGTGCAGAAATACTGTTTGAAAACGAATCGGGAATATCGTCTTTCCCGGCAACCTTGCGATGCTTTGACGATTTTATGTACCATCACCAAGACTACTACCCCGTTTCATTCGGAATCCACTGTCGCGGAGAATCAGGAATGATATTGACTGCAAAGTCAGGAAGTGCATGGTGGAGCTGCAAGGGTGCCCCCTGCGAGGTGCCGGAAGGCAGCGGGCTGATGGGAAGGGTGACAACAGCCAACTATTCCAGCGTCACCCTTCCTCCAAAACCGGTTATTACAACGGCATACGTGGTTCCGGATCTTGTTCCGGAAGTACTGGATTCCAAAGAGGTTAATGGAATTGGTCAAAAAAGCGGATATACCGCCACTATTATGTGGAACCCGGTACCTATGGCTGACCAGTATGTGGTGCATATAGCCCGTATTAAAGGTGGAGACATGATCCATCAGGTTATGACACTTCACCACCGCAATCAGTTCACGGCGCAACTTCCCGGGTCCGGCAGATACTTCGCAAGGGTAATGGCCGTTGATTTCTACGGGGTCTCGGGAACATGGTCAGAATTGCTCGCTTTTACGGCTGACCCACGCTCTGATGATGTGCTGCCGGATACTGAAACAATTCGTGATGTACCTGTCGAAAACCAGGACATTCCCAGAGAGGAGAGTTCCGCCAACGCAAGTTTCCTGATCAAGAGATAGTTTTTACAATCTGTATGAGCGGAAATCTCCGGGGCGCCAATGAACAATAAACCCCGGTATAAATAAAATCGAAGTTTCACTTTTTCGTCTATTCAACGGAACATGCCAGCCCTTAAGATCCAGTTATACGGGTCAACGCTAAGCTGCTCCGGATTAGAATGCGGGATAAGTGCGCCGCCATACGGATTAACGCTTATCATCTCATCTCCGTCCCTGACATCCACAGGCATCGGAAAGCTCTTGCCGGAGGGTACAACCCATGTCAAATGCAGCCCCTCATCCGTAATTGTTTTTTGCAACACGGGCAGGTCGCTGTGCAGCAAGTAAGCGTCAAAGAGCCATTTCAGGTCCATGCCTGAAATACGTTCAACAATCGATATAAACTCACTGGTGTCTGTAAAACGGGCTGGAACTTCGCTGGCAGCTTTGTCCTCAGGTAATCCTCCGGGATAGATCATCTCTCTGAGGGAAGCAAAAAAAGATTCATCGCCGATCAGTTTGCGCAGTGTGTGCAGTACCCAGGCACCTTTCATGTAGATATCGCGTCCCTCGAACATCTGCCTGGTGGATCGTGAATGTGGCGGTGCGATCGGCAGGTTGTTTTCAATGCGTTCGTAAATACGCATCATGAAGTAGCGGTACTTTTCCTCACCGTGCAGGTGCTCGGCGTAGAGTGGCTGCATGTATGTTCCAAACCCTTCGTGTATCCAGAAGTCTTTCCAGTCATAGGCTGTGACAAGGTTTCCCCACCACTCATGTGCGAGCTCGTGATGGTGAAGGTCGTCAAATCCGGAACCCGTGTCAAACACCGTATCATCCCTGTAGCCGGCACCATAAGCAATGATGGTCTGATGCTCCATTCCGAAAAACGGAGCCTCAGCGATACCATATTTTTCGTGCCTGTAGGGATAAGGTCCGAGCAGATCCTCAAAAAAGCGCATGTGTTCAATGACCTGCACCATCAGCTGCTCCGCCTTTTCCGCGTTCTCAGGCAGCGCCCAGAAAATTATCGGAAAAACCTCACCGACCACACTCTCATAATCACGGGATATTTCAATATATGGAGCGATGTTGACGCTGACAGCATAATTACTGATGGGTGCATTGGTCACCCAATGAAACGTGTGGAATCCGGGGGTGCCCTCTTCTACGGCACGAAGCAATCCATTTGATACTGCCATCACATTATTCGGGACGCTAAAGCGCAGGGAAACGGAATCAGGCCGGTCAGAGGGATGATCCTTCACCGGCCACCAGATATCGGCTCCATTCACCTGACAAGAGACACCGATCCATGGCTTGCCATCCTGCGTCCATTCCCACGTAAATCCACCCTCCCATGGCGGATTTGGTGCAGTTCTCGGCCGTCCGGAGTAATGAATGGATGCCGTCAAATGGTCGCCTGGTTGCAGGAGTTCTGGCAGACCGGCGAAAACCAGGCCGTCCGTATGCTCGAATTCCAGCATCTGAAGACCCTCGCCATCAGGAAAATGGTACATAACCTTATGAATCTGGAATACAGTGTCCAGGTGCATTACGTATTTTCCTGTTTGATGAATCACATGGGCCTGCATTGTTACGGACCCGGATATGGTGCTGTCAGCGGGGTTTATCTTCAGATCAAGGTCGTAGTAATGAATATCCAGTGCCGCCTGCTCTTCAAGCAGTTTGCCACCCGAATCCAGGATCTCATTTTTGTATTCGTGCAATGGCACGACCACTGGAACATCCCCCTGGAGCCGCTCGGCTGAACAAGAAAACAGCAACAAAAAGAAAATTGGGATTACCTTGAGATCACTTTGACTCATGGTTTTCGAATTCGTTCATAATCAACAAATGTAATGCCTTCCCGCTTCTCTCTGGCCACTTCTTCCCAAACCGTGCCAATTTCATGGCGATATTCCGGGAAAAAAGTATCACCCTCATAAAGATCGTGGATATGTGTCATTTCCAGACGATCACACAAGGGATAAAAAAGCCGGTAAATTTCGGCACCACCGATAACATAGACTTTCTTGTCCTCCTTGAGCAGTTCCAGGACTTCGTCCTGGTTTCTGCAAACATCCACATAGTCATAGTTTTTGGATCGCGTCAATATGATATTGCGCCGCCCGGGCAGGGGTTTTTCACCGAGCTCCTCAAATACACCCCGGCCCATGACCACAGAATGGCCACGCGTCCGGCTCTTGAAATGGGCCAGATCTTCCGGGATGTGCCATGGAAGCGCACCATCTTTCCCAATTACCAGGTTTGGGTCATGGGCGGCAATCATGCTGATAATCATGTCACTTCCAGACTTATACCGCGACCTCGAAAGGTATGCGGGGATGGGGGTTATAGTCTATTAGCTGGAAATCTTCCAGTGTCAGGTGGTCGATATCACTGGCCATGACTTCCAGACGTGGAAGCGGACGAGGCTGTCTGGTCAGCTGCTCCTTCAGTCCGTCAACATGGTTGACATAGATGTGCGCGTCCACAATGGTATGCGCGAAAGTTCCGGGCTCCAGGCCCGTCAGTTTCGCCATGACGATGGTCAATGCCGAGTAACAGGCCAAATTGAATGGAATGCCAAGGGCTATGTCACCGGATCGTTGGGTGAGATGACAGTTCAGCCTGCCGTTGGCAACATTGAATATGAACATGACATGGCATGGAGGCAGTGCCATGTCACCCAGCAGACCGGGGTGCCATGCATTTATGACGATGCGCCTGCTGTGCGGATCGGTTCGCAACAGTTCAAGGGCATTGCGTATCTGATCATATTCCCTCTTCCTGTGCACCGTCTTCCGGAGCATGCCGGCATTTCCCTCAAGTTCAACCTCCTCTTCTTCATAATAGGGAAAACGTCGCCACATTACCGGGTAAATAGGTCCAACGTGCCCATCTTCACGAGCCCAGGCATCCCAAATATGGCAATCGTTCTCATCCCTGAGCCAACGGATATGGTCTTCGCCTCTCAGGTACCACAGCAACTCCAGAATCACGGAGCGAAAGGGCACCTTTTTTGTGGTCAGGAGTGGATATCCATCCGCCAGGTCAACTTTATAGAATTCAGCAAATGACGATATGGTATCAATTCCAGTTCTGTTTTTCTTAAGGATCCCATTGTCAAGGACCCTTTCAACCAGATCCAGATAAGCCTTCATGCAAACTCCGTGGTTACAGATTTGAAATCAGTTTAAATCAGGGTGCACCAGCCGCCCGGATCAGCAACATCACCATGCTGGATTCCGGTGATATTTTCGTAGAACCATTTTGAGACAGGCCCCATTTCATCGGAACCGATGGATATCTGGTACTCCTCGTGGTGAATGGTACCAACCGGCGAAATAACAGCGGCTGTACCAGCTCCGAAAATCTCTTTCAACTTTCCAGTCTTGTGCAAATCGGCAAGCTCGTCAATTGTTACAGGCCGTTCATCAACAGTCATTCCATTAGCCTTGGCCAGTTCTATGACACTGTTGCGGGTTATCCCGGGTAATATGCTGCCGTTGAGTGGCGGTGTCACCAGTATATCATCGATCACAAAGAAGATGTTCATGCTGCCAACCTCCTCTACATATCTATGTTCAATGGCATCCAGCCAGAGCACCTGGGTATATCCAAGCTGCTGGGCTTTCATTGTCGGCTGCAGGCTTGCCGCATAGTTGCCTGGCACCTTCACGTCACCTACGCCACCCAGAACCGCCCGTACATATTTGGGCATGGTCGTAAGGCGTATGGGCTTGATGCCCTCTGCATAATAATTTCCAACAGGGCTGCAAATAATATAAAATCTGTAATTCCTGGAAGCCCTGAGTCCCAGGGTCTGGTCGGATGCAAAAACAATGGGCCTGATATACAGTGATTTGTATTTGGCACCAGGCACCCAGCTCCTGTCCGTATCAACAAGCGCCCTCATTCCCTCCTTGAAGATGTCCTGGGGTACTTCAGGAATGCACACACGCTCACAGGACCTCCGGAAGCGCTCGTAGTGCTTGTCAAGGCGGAAAATATTGACTTTGCCATCTTTGTAGCGGAACGCCTTCATCCCCTCGAAAACCGCCTGTCCATAATGGAGGGTGGATACTGCCGGATACATGGGAATTTGGCCGTAAGGCAGGATCAAGGGGTCGCGCCAGCTTCCCTCGCTGTAGCGCACTTCCAGCATGTGATCTGAAAACTGTTCTCCAAATACAAGGTGGTCGAAATCTATCTCTGAAATCCGCGAATGAGGCGTCTTTTTGATTTCAATTGTCATTTGTGACATACGATGCCGGAAATTAATGTGTTATGTACCAAATCGGGAACACTAATAGTGTAGTGTGGAAGATACAACTATTACTTACATGTTCTTCAGGATAATCAAGGCCTCCCGGGCAGCAGCCTGCTCGGCCTTTTTCTTGTTTTTCCCACTTCCCGTGCCCATGACTTTATCATTGACACGGACCTCAACATCAAAAACCTTTTCATGTCCAGGCCCTGATTCCCTTACAATGCGATAGACAGGTGCTGGCATTTTCTGGGCTTGTGCTGTTTCGAGCAACATACTTTTGAAATTGTCACGGGCTGCAACAAGTTCATCAATATTCACAAACCGACTGTAAAGCCGGGCTACAAAATCCCGGCATTTATCATATCCATGATCCTGGTAAACGGCTCCAACGAGTGCTTCAAATGCGTCTGCGAGAACACTTTCGGAGTGTTCAACTCCCTGGTTCTTGACCCGTTCACCAAGCTCAATATACTCCATAAGCCGGATTTGCCGGCCAATCTCTGCCAGCATTTCACCCTTCACCAACCGTGACCGCAATTGGGTAAGCAACCCCTCACCGGCGTCCGGATACTTTTTGAAAATGATTTCAGATACGATAAGATCGAGAACAGCATCCCCCATGAACTCGAGCTGTTCATACGATTCCGTAGCCGCCAAATTCAGTTCCGCTACAAAAGACCTGTGGCGCAATGCCTTCAGGTACAGTGCCGGCCTATACGCAGGGAGCCCGGTCAGTGAACTGATGGCTTTGACTTTCCTTTTATGTTCAGAATCGAGCTGCTTCCGCTCAAGCAAAGCCCGAATTCGTTTTATCACTATTCCACGAATTTTTTGAATACCACGGTTGTATTATGGCCTCCGAACCCGAATGCGTTGTTCAATCCATAAGTGACATCCCTGACTTCCGCCTCGTTTGTGGTATAGTTGAGATCACAGTCCGGATCAGGGTGTTCATAGTTGATCGTCGGAGGGATGATACCGTGATAAATCGCCAGAACGGTGGCAATGGACTCAGCAGCGCCAGCGGCACCAAGCATGTGTCCTGTCATCGATTTGGTTGAGTTTAGATTGATTTTATAGGCGTGATCCCCGAAAACCTTTTTGATGGATTGCGTTTCCGCTATATCACCGAGAGGAGTTGATGTTCCATGCATGTTGATGTGATCAATATCCTCCGGTTTGATACCGGCAGCCTTGAGTGCACTGGTTATGGCCAGAATAACACCCTTGCCCTCCGGATCCGGCGCCGTGATATGGTGCGCATCAGCAGAGAATCCGTACCCGACGATTTCCCCATAAACCCGCGCTCCTCTTGCCACTGCCGAATCATAGGATTCCAGAAGCATCATGCCCGCTCCTTCACCAAGAACAAAACCGTCACGGGTCTTGTCAAAGGGACGGGAAGCTGTTTCAGGACTGTCATTTCGGGTGGACAAGGCCCTCACGGAGTTAAATCCGGCCAGACCCATTCCAAAGACAGGCGCCTCCGCCCCACCGGCTACGGCATAGTCAGACTGACCGGAGACAATGGCATCATACGCCAGGCCTATGTTGTGAGACCCTGTCGCACAGGCCGAAACGGCACAGAAATTGGGTCCGCGAAAGCCGAACTTGATGGATACCTGTCCCGAAGCAATGTCAGGAATCAGCATGGGAATGAAGAAAGGCGAAACACCGCGCTGTCCTTTTTGATAGAACTCGACAGCCTGCTGGTAGAACGTCTGCATGCCGCCGATGCCACTGCCAATAAGCACAGCCACCCGGTTTTTGTCAACCTGCTCCAGGTCTAGGCCTGAGTCCTTAATCGCCTCCTCGGCGGTTATCATCGCATACTGACAGAACTTGTCCATGCGACGGGCTTCCTTCGGGTTCATGAACTGCGAGGCGTCGTAATCCTCTATCTGAGCCGCAAATTTGGTGGGTGAGTTTTCGATATCGAAATTATCGATGGCTTTTGCCCCGCTTTTCCCGGATATCAACCCATTCCAAAACTCGGGGGCACCTTTACCAACAGGTGTAAGGGCCCCTATGCCGGTAATAACTACTCTGCGTTTAGACATCAAAGATGGTGTAGGTGACTGTTAGGAGATTTTTCCTTTCAGATATTCAATGGCATCACCGACAGTTGCAATGTTTTCTGCATCTTCATCGGGTATACTGATGTCGAATTCCTTTTCGAACTCCATGATAAGTTCCACGGTATCAAGAGAATCTGCTCCCAGATCGTTGGTGAAATTGGCATCGTTGTTTACTTCGGACTCATCGACCCCAAGTTTGTCAACGATGATGGCTTTTACTTTTGCATCGATATCTTTCGACATAATGTGTTACCTGTTTGTTGTGAGTTATCTGTTTGATTTCGCGATTCTTGGAATTTACCAATGGGCTCGCTTAAACGCCTTTTATAATA
>SLNO01000009.1 GCA_007132975.1 Balneolales bacterium | reverse complement strand
TCCCGTCGGGACAGGCCGTACCTCACGTGTGTGAGACTCTGGAAAGGGAGGGCAAAAAGCGCAAGTAGCTTGCTTGTGGAAAAATGTGTAATTTTCCTTCTTAGCAAGGTAACGTTGTGGTTTTTGGTTCGTCGCCACTTACAGTTTTCTGTAAGTTCCGCAGCGTTGCCTTGCGCTTTTTTCTCCCAATAATTTCTGTCTGGTTGTTACTCCTTTCTTCGGTTCTGGTTAAAGTTCCTCTGTTTTAGTTTCAATAACCGGGGCTGATGATCAATCCGATATTGACCCCCCAGTGCTGGTCATGATATTTGCCCAGCGTCACGCCGTCGAGCCCGTCCACCAGCATGTACCGGTAGGTCGAACTCAACCGCACTCCAAAATTCCGCGCAAACCGGTAATCCAACCCGACTTCCGCCGCCGCATACGGATAAAACCGATCCTCCTGCCCGTCAAACAGCCGGTCAAAGACAAACGAGCCTATCCCGCCGGATACGAACGGCGAGAGCCGGTACTGCGGCGTCACGTACATCACCAGCGACAGATCCGCCGAATTGACCGGGTTGGAAAAGACATCCCTGGCCCCGATCCGGGTCCGCTCACCACGCCCCTGCAGCGCAAAATGCGGCGTCAGCCCCCGCTCGATCTGCAGTGAAAAACCGGGGTTCACTTCCGGATTGCTGTAGTTGCCGATGATGCTGCCAAACGTCGCATTGGTCGTCAGCGACCAGCCGCCCCGGAAATCCGGCCGGGTCAAAAAGCCGAAGTAATCGCGCTCCAGGCGCTCATTGAGCCGCCTTTCGTACTCATACTGCTCGCGATACTCCCAGACCGCCACAGGGTCACGCGCCGCCCAGAGTCCTTCTTCCACCCCCTCCAGGATCAGCATCTTGACCGCCTCGTCAATGGCCTCGGTCACCGCCATCACCGGCGGTTCGTTGTACGTATACCCCGCCTCCGCCTCCAGAAGCCGGTTCGTATCCACAAACTTGAACACGCCGCTGTCCAGCTTCTGCGAGATGATCGATTTGGTGGTGTGCACCGTTTTGAGGATGCGTCCGCTCTGGGTGGATACGGCCCGAAGATAGATCGTCACCTGGTCCTTGCGGTACTGCCCGGACGCCCCGATGCCCAGGTACCGCGCCCCGGCGCCGCCGGTAAGGATGTTAGTATCGTAGCCGATGATGCCGCCCTCCAGGATGATCCCGGCAAAAAGCAGCGGCGGAAGCGGTGCAACACCGTGCTCCCCGGCATGCTGCTGGCGGATGTTCTGGATGATCTGCCGTTCGTTCAGCAGGTTGGAGATGCTCTCGCGCTCGATCGGCGTGAACCACCCCGAGTCTTCCATGGATTTGATGAGGATGGATGTGGCTCCCTGCGTCACGGCGGTCGACCAGCTGGCGATGCGGTCGGACGGTTTGTACTGGCCGGTCTGGTCCCGGAACCGGTACACCGCCGCCACGATCTTCTCCTGCGGTTCCGGCAGTGTGCGCAACGCTTCATGCGACCGGCTCACCGTGCCCGGGACCGCCGGTTCGGTGAACATCGGTCTCATGGCTCCCGAGCAGGAAGCGAGCAGCAGGCCTGCGGCCAGCGCCAGCAATATGGCATTACTGCCATGCCTCATAACAGTACTCTCACGTAATGTTTCAGAAATTCGGGATGGTAATGCTGGTCTCATCCCCGGTCATAATATTGAAGATCACCACCTGGACCCCGTCCACCCCGGGTATAACTTCAATGGTGAACTCACCAAACTCAAACCGTGACTCTCTCATCTCCTCGTCGGTCAGTCCGAGTTGCCTCCTGGCAATATCGCGGGTCAGCTGCGACAAAACCTGTCGCTGCAGCGATGCCTGGAAGTCTTCGAGCGGGTCACGGGTCAATCTGGGGTCGCGGGTTGCCTCGTGCTGGTTCTGAGCGTTGGCGCTGCTCAGCATCCACGAGTAGTTCATCGGGTTGCCACCGAAAGCGGGATTCAGCGGTTCGTAGACGAACTGCTGCGCCCCGACCTGTGCAGTCAGTCCGGCTGCCAGAAGCATGAAAACGGTCAGTATGCTCGTTGTCAGGTTTTTCATTTGGCGGTCATCAATAGATCATCATCTGTTGTTGGTTGTGCTGCAAATGCATATAGGTACGTCGCACGGCGTATATGCCCGCCTCTTCAATGAAATCGTGCCGGGGCTGCAGCCTGGCGCGGAACGTCTCGGTGTTGTTGACTTCCACGGCAATGAGCGTGCCCAGGTTGGGCGCCGGCTGTTCGGTGATACGGATGGAGTAGTGGCTCGCCTCCGGCGGTGACTGCCAGTTGGCGTAGAAGATATCGTAGAAGTCACGTCCGATCTTGGATCGCGTATCGTCGTGGATCATGCCGTCGATCTCCACGAACATCCGCCGCTCGGCCTCAGACTGGGCCTGCTCGCGCCGGCGTTCCGCTTCTTCCTGCCTGACCAGCTCCTCGAACGCCTCCCGGAACGCTTCCAGTGTTTCGTCATCCACTTTCTGCGCACCGTCAGCCGTCGCAGACGCGCCGTCAATGCCTGCCCGCCGCTGCCCGGCCCGCTGCGCTTTTCGTTCGTTTGCCGCCGCTCTTGCCATGGCAGAGAGCGTGGTCATCTCATTTTCATTGTAACTGTACAAAAATTCAAGGTCCACGGCATTCCAGTCAATTTCCCCGATCTCCGCAGTGGTGCAAAACGGCTGGTTCAGTACATCGCGGAGCGGCAGCCCCATCTCGAAAAAGTTGGCAACGTAATAGGGGATGGTGATCACCAGTCCCGGCTCAATGTGATGCGGATTGTGGATACGGTCGGCATTCAAAATATAGATCGCCTCCCAGAAATAACCGCTGCCAAATTGCCGGCCGATGGAGTACAGATGATCCCCCAACTGGACGGTGTAGTAGGTTCTTTCCGCTGCCGGTTGCTCTGTCAGTTCCGTGTTTTCTCCTCTCCCTGACTCGGAGATTGCGGCATTATGGGCGATTAAAACGAAAAGAATTACTGATGCAGCTAATATGATATAAAAGCCTCTTGTTGTTGTCATTGTGACATGTAAGACTTATCAACAGCTCCTGACCTAAAAAAACTTCTGTGCGTTATAGTCCATGAATACGATTGCTTTTTCTCTGATGGACTTTATACCTACTCCTTAACGATGTTAAAGCACGTTACCCCGAGTGCTTTTCTTTACCTTTCAGCTTGATTTAAAATTGTCAAAAATGAAATTATTAGAAAAGTTAGAAAAACTTAATATTTCAAGTTCCGCAACACCACTCAAAACATAGTGCCAAACTCATAAATCGCTGAATAGAACAAAATAATGGCGTTTTTACGATATCCTTTAGTTATCGAAAATCCATGCCTTATAAAGGCTGTTTATAAACCATCATCGGCCGGTCGGCCTTCGACGGCACGCCAGTCGGGCCAGTGACCCGCCGGCTCGGCGGGACTCGCCACCTGCTGCTCGGCCCCGTACCAGCGGAGCCACTCCTGTCCGTCCTCCGCCTCCAGGTGATCCACCCGGAAAACCGCACCACCGCGGCCCGATGCCACCGTCGCCATCACCGAGCACAGCTCCTTGCGCCGCTGGAACCAGTTCGCCAGCACCGACAGCGACTGCACCCGGCGCCGGTGGAAAAGCACCGTGGTGCGCGCCAGACGGCGGAATCGCAGGAATCCTCTTCCACCCTCAAACCCGGCCGCCGCATCGCGGTAGCGGATCCACGCCATGAGTCCGGCCGCCCCGAACATCACCGGGATCAGCCAGTACCACGCCAGGAACCACGCCAGCGCCGATGCGGCAACCAGCGCGGGCACCACCGTGCGGATCTGGTACCGCAGGAACGCGCGTCCCGGCGGACGCACCCCCGGCAGCGCCACATCGTACTCCGGAAGCATATCCTCCAGAAATCTTTGCAGCTCCTTCTTGCGCAAGAGCGGGAACACGACCGTGGTCTTGCCACCCTCATCGCCGAAACCGGCGTTCTCCACATACACCATGGCGAAACCGAACGGCTGCCGCAGGATGCCCTCGACCACCCGCACGGCCTGGATGCGGTGGTAGGGGATGGTGATCTGCTTTTTCTCGAATAGTCCGCGCCGGATGTACAGTTCCCGGCCGTTGCGCGTGAGCGTGAATCCGGAAAAACGCAGCAGTGTGCCGAACAGCGAGAGCAGCCACGCCGCGAGCACCGCCAGCACCACGAAAGTGATCCAAAATTCAGCCGTGGTGCCTCCCGCCCAATCCTCCACAAACCGGATCATCTGCTCCTCGGTGATCACCTGGTTGATCTGCGCCATCAGGGTACCGACGATCGACAGGGCCACACCGAAACTGCCGGCCGTGCTCGCCGCCAGCAGCAGCCGCTTGCGCGAAATGCGGTAAACCGGCCAGGACGTATCCTCCCCGGCCACTTCCGGACCGCGCGCCTCCACCTGCAGCGCCTCCTGGATGGCCCGCGCCTCCCGCCGCGACAGCGCGCTGATCTGCGCCTCGGGCGATGTGCCGCCGGCCGTGAGCACATTCAGCCGCACCAGCCCGAACATCCGCTGCAGCGGTCCCGAACTGATGTCGATCGCCTGGATCCGGTCCCGCGGCACATACCGTTTGCGCCGGACCATCAGCCCCTGCTCAATGCGCAGCTCGTCCTCCTCCACCCGCCAGGTGAACCGCAGCCAGCTCACAAATCCGGTGACGAAAAGCACGGAGAGCATCAGCGAGAGCCCCCACCAGGTGAACAGCGGGGAGCCGCCACCCTGGCCGAGGAAGAAGATGACGACGATCGGCACGATCAGCTCGCGGAGGGTCCGGAAAACAAACGTCAGCATGGCCACGGGATGCTGCCGCCGCGGCTCGTGAAGCGGGATTTCCCGGGTCTGGGTGGATGCGCTTTGCGGTACAACCCCGGACGATTCCTGATACGGGCGGTCCGGACTGCCCTCACCCGATGATCCCTGCGTTGTTCCGCCGGAGGCTGGGCCGCCGGGGTGCTCCTCGTCCGAACGGCCTTTCGGGTGCGGGGTGGATGGGGTTGGTTTTTCGTGCTCTGTCATGCTCCTTCCAATCAGAGATCCTCGCGCGCAATGCGGGCGTACTCGGATATGGTGCGGCGCAGCTCATCGGCGACCGGCTCGGAGAGTGCGGGGATCTCGTGCGTGTCGCCGGCCGTGGTCACCGCCACCGATGCGAGCCCGAACTGCCGGTAGACCGGACCCTGCCGCGTATCCACATGCTGCACGCGCTTGATCGGGATGAGCGTGCGGGTGACGACAAAAAGTCCGCGCCGCAGGTCGATCTCGTTGCGGTCCACGTGATAGCGCCACCGTTTCCACCGGATCCACGGGATCACCGTGCCTTCGAGGATGGTGTAGGTCAGAAAGATCGCCCCGAGCACATACGCCGGCCACTCCGGCCACATGTCGCCGCCCATGGACAGCGCCCCGTAACCCAGCGGGATCAGCCAGTAGAAAAGAGACCCGAGAGCCCCGGATATCCGCCATGCGTTGATGGCATCCGGGGAGAGATAGCGGTGGCCGTGCTCGTCGCGCAGCTCTTTCGGCGGCTCGGCAGGGCCTGCATCAGGCGCCGTTTCTGCAGACCCGGCATCAGGCGCCGGCCCGACAGGCTTTTCCGCATCCGAACTGCCGGTTTGACTGCCTGCAGGTGCAATCGGATCGCCGCTCCGGCCATCCGGCTTTCCGGCGCCGCCCTGCGCCGCTTCTTCGCCATGCTCACCGGCAATTGGAGATTTCCTTTCTGGATTTTCGTTCGTCATTTGCAATTTTTGCTATCAGGATACTACCGCTCATTTGGCGCCTGTTCACCGGCATCACGGTGCAAAATAGCACATCGAACCAGTTCATCAAACAGCCGTCTTTGGGACCGCACCTGCGGCAGGTACTGCGGATGCCATTGCACGCCGATCATGAACCCGTAATCCCGGCGTTCGATCGCCTGCGCCACACCGGCACCGGCACCTGCAGAAGCAGCCCTGAGTTCACCGCCTTCATAATCCAGGTCCGGTTGCAATCCACTGGATGAAGCACCGCTTTTTTCAATCGAACGGCCAATGCCATCGGATGTCGGGCCCGAATCACCTGCGACGTTGTCGCTCCCGCCGACCGCATCACTGCGATCAATACTATCATCATCACCCTGCAACTCAGGGTTCGCCACTTTGTTCACTTCATCAATCACTTCATTATTCCCTGCCGTTTCACGCGCCACCACCTTAATGCCGTCGCCGGTCTGCTTCACCGCCTGGTTGTGCAGGCTGTTCACCCGGATCCGGTCCCCGCTGGCAAAAATCCCGAAAAGCCGGCTCTCGGGATCCAGCCGCACCTCCTTTCGCGGATATATGGTGGATATGGTTGGACGCTCGCGATAGTAGGTCGCCAGATCCTGGTAGAGCGTGCCATTATGGAACACGTTGATCAGCTGCGCGCCGCGGCAGATGCCCAGGACAGGGATCCCGGCGGCAATCGCATCCTTCAGCAGCGCCCACTCCAGATCGTCACGGGCCTGATCCACCGATATGGGCCCGGCGCTGAACATCCGCCGGAGCAGCATGAAGAACGGCCCGAGGATCAGTGTGCGCCAGCGCTGCCCCTTCGGCTCGCGCGGGTCCGGCGAGGTGCGGATGTTGCGGATGTCGGTGATCAGGTCCTCGTACCGCTCCGGGTCGATGTCCGCCCCGCCACCGAGGATAAGGGCGTGGGGCGCATCCACCCCGGTCCGACGAAACGTCTTCCTGCGCACGCGCTCCACATTGGATGGAGTGACGCGTATGGGCTTGCCGCCGCTGCGGCGCACTGCGTATCGCGTCGCCAGCCACGCGGCCGTCCCGCCTTTGTCGGGCCCCGATACCCAGACTACCGGTTTTGTGGTGCCAAAAGCCATATCCACCCCCTACTCCAAAACTCGTGTCCGCATCTCGCGCAGCCAGGTGTCGGCAAGGGTTTTGACGGGATTGCGCTTGCGTTCGAGATAAAGTTCCTGCATGGCGATGCGTTTGCGTTCCGATTCGGCCAGCCGCTCAACCTGCACCCAGACGTTCCACTCTTTGGTGAAGGTCCACTGCGGATCGTCGATGGAGCTGTTGGGGAGGCGGTAGTGGAAGGTGGGGCGCGGACGGATGAGCTCGTCGCCGAGCCGGTCGCGCACGCGGTCTTCGTCGAGCGAGGCGAACAGCGGGAGCATGTCCAGCGGACGGTTGCGCGTGGGGTTGTGCTCCAGGTAGTCGTCGATCAGGCGGTCGCGTCCGGGCCGGTACTCCGGATCGAGTACCAGCAGCACGTATTTTTCGGGAAACGGGTCGATGAACGGGGTTATGTCGCGCATCAGGTCGAT